>JAPHSI010000130.1 GCA_026193155.1 Sulfurimonadaceae bacterium
TTCCTCAATACAACCATATTCAAGCAATTTTTTAATATGTCTATTGGCTGTCATTGGGATTGTACCTGTAATCTCTCTATAATCAGCGTTTGAAAATTCATTTTTATTTCCTTGTGAGAGCTTGTCCAGAAAAGTACTAAGAAATATACCTTGTTCTTCACTCAGTTTTACTGTCCTGCATCTATCCCAGAATTTTGTCTTTTTTATAATAAACATCACATCTTCATGAGATTTTTCTAAAGCACTTATCAAAATATCGATATTCCACTCTATCCAACGCGTAAAATTAAAATGTCTATTCTTATGCAGATTTGTAGTCATATCCAATGTCTCATAATACGCCCCGCGTTTGGTATAAATAGTCGTTGACATAGAATAGATTTTATGCGCCTCTTTCATATCTCTAGAGAGTATGAAATCTGCTATTGCCCTAGAGATTCTTCCATTTCCATCATCATAAGGGTGGATAGAGACAAACCATAGATGCGCCAATGCACTTTTAATATACGGGTCATCATCACTCTCGTTACAATATTTGATAAAGGACTCTATATCTTTTTCTATAAGATTATGAGGTGGTGCAACATACTTTACCTTTGTTCCCTCTCTGCTAAATGCATTTTCAACCACTTTCATATCATCATAATCTCTAAATTGACCGATATTTATTTTTTTAATACCTTCATAACCGCTATTATTTGCAAACAAGGCATTATGCCAACCATGTAATCTCTCTATAGATAATGATTCATTATTTCGATGACTGTCTAGCGTAAGAGCTACGAGATTATCAGTATGTCTTGTAGACATATCTTCTGATGAGATATAGGCTTGATTTATTGCTTTGGCTACCGAGTCTCTTACAGACTCTCTGCGTAGGTGTTCACCTTCTATTTGGGATGTATTGACTATCTCATTGGTAAGGTTGGCTATTTCAAGTTCATCAATATCTTTTTTATTTGCAAAAGCAAGGATGCCGGAGATCAAACCTCTCAAGTATTCTACGCGTTTTAATTTCTCTGCCAGTTTCTCTTTATCGTATGGAAAATTAGGATAATCTTCATGTTCCCATATCCACTTTTTAGTACTGTTTGTCATGATATTCTCACTTTTGTTATGAATAGCTTATATAATTATAACATAAAATGTTATGAATACGACTTTTATTCATAACATATTAGTTCTCATCCTTACGTTTAAATTTTTTATCGTGAAACTTATACCATTTACATCTTTTTTTATTTTTTATCGAGTATATGTTGTAGGGAAATCTTCTGCCACAATCAGGACATTCAAATGTGGCACGGTTTTTAGCCTTGTTGTATTTTACAAATAAAAAGTTGCCGACTTGTTGACCGCTTTTGTAGCTTATTTTCTCATTTTTTAGGTAGGCTTCTTCCGTTAGCTTTGCATCTTCTCTTTGTTTGACTAACCAAGTCGGTTCTTCATCTTCTTCAAAGGGTTCTGCATCTACAGTGTACTTATCCATAAATCATACTCCTAAAGTGACTCAATAAGCTCAAACCCGTCTTCACATCCACCTAAGTAACCATGTCCAAAAAGGTTGTAATGGTTTAGATAATGGTACAGATTATAGATTATTTTTTTAGTATTGTAGTGTTGTGATTTTGGATACTCTTTTTCGTAAGAATCGTAAAACTCTCTATCAAACCCGCCAAACATCTCAGTCATTGCTATATCTACCTCCCTGTCTCCATAGTACACAGCAGGGTCTATAAGATATACATACTCATTATCAAACATCACGTTACCGCTCCATAAATCACCGTGTAACAAACTCGGATGCTTTGTAGTATCATTTAAAAAAGATTCCAACTTTTTTTTATTTGCATCTAAGATGCTTTGAAATCTACTTTGAATTGCTTTATCTTGAATTAAAGAGAGTTGGTAATTAAGTCTGTATATTATAAAAAATTCACCCCAGTTTTTTGAGAGAATATTTTTTTGAGGATTAAGACCTATATAGTTGTCCTTATCATATCCATAAAACTCAAAAATATTTTTATGCATCTTTGCAAGAGATGAACCCAGTATTGAGTATTGCTCTTTTTTAGGAGATGAAGAGTGTATTTTTTCCAGATGCAAGGAGTTCTCATCTACTTCGTATATTTTTGGAGTAATTACTTTAGCATCAGGGATTATAACCTTAGACAATGCCTTTAAACCATCTACCTCTTTTAGTAAACCGTCTTCAAATTGTGTGTGGTTATGTTTTATAAAAATATTTGACATCTTATATAGTAACATACATATGCTATACGGTCAATTTTAAGTTTAGATATAATTATTCCAAAGGATGAAATATGAACGGAATGATTACAGTAACATATAAGATACTTTGTAACGCTGATTTAAATAAAAAAATCTCTATGCAAGAGTTACTCTCCAATGAAAAAGTATCTAAAGCTATAAAAAGTGAATTTGCAAAAGGTGTTAGAAATATCTCACTTTTCTCAAATGACAACGATGCATCTATATATGTAGAAACAGAAAAAAAACTTCATACCTTTGAAGTAAGCAAAGATGACTTTGCAGACATTTTAGTTCTTGCAGAAGAAGATGCAAGTTCAAAAAAACTGCTTAAAAAAGATTGTGAGAGAGTTGAATTGGTTGATATCCAAACAGCTTCTTAAAAAAATTCAAAACAGTTTTTTCCATTCTTTTTTGCTTTATACATTGCAGAATCAGCCATTTTTATCAAAGTACTTTTTTCATCTGAGTCATGAAGTATATCTCCAACTAGATTCTTATATAATAACATAAAAAGTAAACTTAAAAACTAGTTGATTTAATAAACCCTTAAAGGTCAATATATATAAAAAATGGTAATATGAAGTAGTTGTTTTAATTCGGAAAATGGAATTCAAGAGAATAAATATGTTTAATTCACTAAAATCAAAATTTATAATATCTTTTGTATCTGTTGAGATACTTTTTTTAGTACTCATATCTCTTGTTAATTTTGATTCTTTAGACAAAGCAGCAAAAACTCTTACAGATGAAAAAATAGAAGTATCTAGTCAACTTCTAACAAAATTACTAAAAACTCCTCTAATAACTTATGATTTGGCAACCATTGATGATGCACTTTTAGATTTCTCAAGTATTAAAAATGTTGTAGCTGTAAGCATAGAAGATGCCGATAAAAATACACTTGCCAGTCATATAAAAAAAGAGTTTATGAATGAAAAAGTTTTTTACGAAATTATAAAAAGTAACAAAACAGTACATAAAGATGATAAATATACCTATTTGTATACTACTAAAAATATTACCTCAAACTCTAAAGACTTAGGTCGTATACACTTTATTTTTAATAGCACAGATAGTTATAATTCCATACATAGCACTAAACAAATAACTTACATCATGATAGTATTTGCACTTGCTATTGGACTGTTTATATCTTTTATTATAGGAAATAATTTAGGTAAATCTATCGAGCAGCTAATATATTTTTCAAAATCAGTAAGTCAAAACAAAAATATTAAAATTCCTTATCATAATAACAATAACGATGAAATAGGGCAGTTGTTTAACTCCATGAACCAGATGAAAAACACTATAAATAAAAGAACATTAGAGTTAAAGAGTTCTATAAACGATTTAGAGCATTTTATAGATGCTCTTAATGCAAGTGCCATTGTTTCAAAAACTGACATAAACGGTGTTATAACATTTGTAAACTCTAAATTTTTAAAAGTTAGCGGGTACACTCTAGAAGAAACTATAGGAAAAACACATAGCATACTAAGAGACCCAAATACAGATAATAGCTTTTATGCGGATATGTGGGATATAATCAGTTCAAAAAAAATTTTCCACAATACTTTTAAAAATATTAAAAAAGACGGTAGTATATTTTATGTAGACGCAACAATAGTACCATTGCTTGATAATGAAGATAACATTAAAGAGTATATAGCAATTAGCTATGAGGTAACAGATATTATAGATGCTAAAGATAAAGCTCTTGAAGCTAAAAAAATAAAAGAAGATTTTTTAGCCAACATGAGTCACGAGATAAGAACACCTATGAATGCGATAATAGGCTTTACAGAGATTTTAAAAAATAATATTTATGACAAAAAAAGTACAAAATACATTAATATTATTCAAGATAGTTCAATATCTCTTTTAAACATAATTAATGATATTCTTGATTTTTCCAAAATTGAAAATGGCAAACTACAGATAAATAAACACCCCTTTAAACCAAAAGAAGAGTTTAAAAAAGCTGTAAATTTCTTTAAACATCAAGCAAAAGAAAAAAACATAAATATTATTTATAAAATAGATGAAAATTTACCCTTGTGTTTAAATGGCGATAAACTTAGAATCGAGCAAATTCTTAATAATTTGTTGAGTAATGCTATTAAATTCACGAATAACGACAATAATATCTATGTGGATATTACTTATGATACAAAGCTTTCTTTTTTAAGTATAACTGTAAAAGACGAAGGTATAGGAATTGACAAAAAAGCTCAAGAAAAGATTTTTAATGCTTTTGAACAAGCAGATAGTTCTACAACCAGAAAATTTGGCGGGACAGGACTGGGACTTTCCATCTCTAACAAACTAGCTAATCTAATGGATGGGAGTATCACTCTTCTTAGTGAAGAAGATAAAGGTAGTACTTTCAAGTTATCATTACCTATTTTTGAATGTGAAAATACAAAAGAGATTCAAGAGGTGATAATTGAAAATAAAATAGATGACAAAATTGAAAACTTCCAAGGTCATATTCTTGTCGCGGAAGATAGTAAAACAAATCAAATATTAATAAAAATACTTCTTGCGGACTTTGGCTTAACTTATGACATCGTTGAAAATGGTCTTGAAGCTGTTGAAGCTATAAAAAAATCTACCTTTGATTTAATTTTAATGGATGAAAGTATGCCAAAGTTGACAGGTTCACAGGCATTTAAAGAGATTAGAAAATATGAGCAAGAACAAAACATTCCAAAAACTCCTATAATTGCATTAACCGCAAATGTGCTTGAAGATGATAAAAGTAGATTTTTAGAGCTTGGAATGGATGATTTTTTAGCTAAACCAATAGATAAGGGACAACTAATTCGCGTTTTGTGTGATTTTTTAAAAAAGGGATAAATAATGACATTTAAAGATATGAGTATCGTTCTTATCGATACTGAAGATAAACATTGTCATTTTCATATAAAAAGATACTGTGTAGAATCTGGAATCAAATTAATTACATTTGATGATTCTACTGAAGCTATGAAGTATGTTTTGGAAAATGATATAGATATGATAATCATAAAAAATAAAATGGCACATCTTAAGGGTGTCGATTTTATTCAAGAATTCAGAAAAACATATACAGAAATCCCTGTCATCATGTTTATAGAAGAAGATGATAAAGAGACTCTGTATCAAGAAGCACTTAAAGTAGGGGTAAATGACTTTCTATGCAAACCGTTTAATGAAATAGAATCTAATCTGCGTATAGAAAACTTACTTAAAATCAGACAAAAAGATATGCTCTTAAATGACAAAGCAAAACTCCTCAAAGATGAAGTTAGTAAAGCTACTAAAGAACTTAATAAACGAGAGTTTGAAGCACTGGCTATTTTAAGTAAAACTGTCGAATACAAAGATCACAACACAAATATCCATGTTGCAAGAATTTCACATTATTCCAAAATATTAGCTGCAGGGTATGGACTAAGCGAAAGAGTACAAAGCGTCATTTTTCATGCTTCAGCTTTTCACGATATAGGTAAAGTTGGTATTCCTGACAAAATACTTCTAATACCTAGACAGCTTAAAGATGATGAGTTTGAAATTATGAAACAGCATACCCTCATAGGTTATAGTATTTTGAAAAATGCCAAAGACAAGTTTCTCTCTATTGGAAGAGTTATAGCTTTTACACATCATGAAAAATATGACGGTACCGGTTATCCAAAAGGTCTAAAGGGGCATAAAATTCCTCTTGAAGGTAGGATTGTCGCCGTTGCAGACGTCTTTGATGCCTTAACTTCAGAACGTCCTTATAAAGAAGCATGGGATTTTGACAAAGCCGTTTCTTACATAAAAGAACAGAGTGGAAAACATTTTGACCCGGATATAGTAAATATATTTATAAAAAATATTAAAAAGATAAAAGAGGTATTTGAAACTTATAAATAGTATACGATTTCATAGCTATAATTACATTATGAAAAACAAAGCAATATCTTTAAAGTCAATATTTCAACTCATTTTAAGTGATAAAAAGACACTTGTCTACGGTCAAATACTAACAATTTTAGCTATATTAGTCAGTGTGCCGATTCCCCTTATGCTTCCGATGCTTATAGATGAAGTTCTATTGGATAAACCTGCACACTTTGTAAGCACGGTTGATTATTTTTTTACGGGGGCAAACCCTTTTATATATATAGCCGTTGTAACCCTAGCTGTTATATTTTTACGTTTTATATATTACTTTTTTACCGTACTTATCACCAAAATATTCACTCAGATTGCAAAATATGTAACCTTTAAAATAAGACAACGTCTTTTAGAACACCTAAAAATCTCATCTATGAATGAGTATGAGACATTGGGAAGCGGTGCGATTACCGCTAATCTAGTTACAGATGTGAATACCCTTGATAGTTTTATCATGAACGTAGCAAGTAAACTTGTGGCTTCTGTACTTATGCTTCTAGCCGTAGGTGCGGTTATGATAATGATAGATCCTATAATGGGGCTGTTGATACTGATAATTCAACCTGTAATAATGTTAATCAGTAAAAATATGAGTAAAAAAGTCGGCATACTGAAAAAACAAGAAAATGCAGCAATAGAGAAATTTCAAGATAATATAGGCGAGACTTTGGAACTTTACGGACAAATCAAAGCTTCAAATAAAGAAA
>JAPHSI010000118.1 GCA_026193155.1 Sulfurimonadaceae bacterium
ACAGAACTTACTAAGTACCCTACTTCCCAACCGACTGCTTCACCTGGTTCAAGATATACTTCAACATCATATCTCTCTCTAAATGTTTCAATAATCTGAATTAGCTTTTGTACATCATAACCTTTCTTCGTTATATGATGACCACCACCAAAGTTTATATATTTTAAAGATTTAATATATTTTGAAAAGTTGGCTTCAAACGCATTTAATACTTCTTCTAATGCATCTACATCCTGTTCACATAAGGCATGAAAATTTAGCCCTTCTATATATTCTAATACGCTCTCGTCAAAATTTTCAAGAGTAGTCCCTAAACGGCTATAGATTCCACAAGGATTGTAAATATCTTTTGGAGATGCTGATACTTCAGGGTTTATTCTTAATGATAAACTTACATTTGAGTTTATTGATTTAACCAAATCGACATATTTAAAAAGTTGATTTGGTGAATTAAATACAATATGGTCAGATATTCTGGCAATATCTTTTATATCATCTTCACTGTATGCCGGTGAATATGTATGAACTTCTGCATTTTCGTTATGCTTTTTAAACTCTTCATATGCAAGTCTAGCTTCAAATAAACCACTTGCCGTACAACCTTTTAAATATTTTGATACTAAAGGGAAAGTTGAATGCATCGCAAAGCCCTTGAGAGCCAAAATTATTTTCGCTCCACTCTCTTGTTGTACAAAATCTAGAAGCTTTAGATTTTTTTCTAGAAGTTCTTCTTCACATAAATAATATGGTGTTTTCATTATTTTTTCAAATTTTCTATATATGCTTTTTTAATTCTAAGAGCTACACTGATAAAATAATCTTTATCAAAACCTTGTTCATCAACAAGTCTTGCCGCTTTTAAAACTGATTGTTTTGTTAAAATTTCTTTAGGGTTGATTGCAGTTTTTATTACTGCGAGTGTATGTGTATAACTCTCAACTTTATTTGTAATAAATTCAGGTTCATAATCAAGGGACTTTAGTATCTCTACATATAAAGGTTCTAAGTTCCAATGTTCAAATAACATACCCGATACAAAATATGATGAAGTCCCAAAAATAGAGTCTTCATATGCTAAAGGATCTTTTGCTTTTTCATATTGTGTTTTAAATTCATTTACGTAGTTACCATGTATAACATCTTCAGCCATCACTAGCTTTCCAGATTCCATTATAAGTGATAATGGAGCTAAAAATTGAGCTTGACGAGTATCTATTTTAGAATACCACTGCAATACAAGTGAACTTTGAAGATGACATACATCATTAAAAATGGATGGTGATACTCCAAACATATCAGTATTAGCTTTCATCCTTTCATTAATTGCATAATGAATAACTAAACCATATACCAATTCTGTTCCAAAAAGAGTAACAGCTTGAGCTACAGATGCAATCTGTCTGGAAAATCCATACAAAGGTGAATTAATCATCTTCAAAATATTTGCTGTAAGGACTGCGTCTGACTCTATTAACTTAACTAGTTTAGTAATATTAACCTCTGTAGCACCATTTTCATAAAGCTTTTGAATCATTGTTGCTGCATTTGAAAGTGGTGGTAACGATTCAATTGTATTTACTAAACTATTGTAATCCATTTTAAACCTCTAATTCTTTAATCTGCCAAGGTAAACCTTGATTATTTAATTCATCCATAAAAATATCAGGATCAAATTCTTCCATATTAAAGACACCCTTACCACTCCACTTACCTTCTAACATAAGCTTTGCACCAATCATTGCAGGGACACCTGTAGTATACGAGACTGCTTGAGAATTTGTTTCAGCAAAACATTTTTCATGATCACTTATTTGATAAATGTAGATTTTTTTTCTAACACCGTCTTTTAAACCTTCTGCAACTATACCGATATTTGTTTTACCTTTTGTTCTCGGTCCTAAAGTAGAAGGATCAGGTAAAAGTGTTTTTAAAAACTCCATAGGTACTATTTTTTGTCCCTTATGTTCTACCTCTTTTATACCAAGCATACCAACATTTTCTAAACATTTCATATGAGTTAAATAACTCTGACCAAACGTCATAAAAAATCTTATACGCTTTAAGCCTTTTATATGCTTAACCAAAGATTCCATCTCTTCATGATAAAGCAGATATGAATCTTTTGGACCAACCTCAGGATAATCCCATACTTGCATGATTTCCATAGGTTTTGTCTCTATCCATTCTCCATTTTCCCAGTAACGCCCATTTGCAGAAACTTCGCGAAGATTTATCTCAGGATTAAAATTTGTAGCAAACGCATATCCATGGTCACCCGCATTACAATCCAAAATATCAATATATTCTATAGAGTCAAAAAAGTGTTTTTGAGCATATGCACAAAACACATTAGTAACACCAGGGTCAAAACCACTCCCAAGCAAGCCCATAATACCGGCTTCTTTAAACTTTTCATCTCTTGCCCACTGAAGTTTGTATTCAAACTTTGCTTCATCTGGATGTTCATAATTAGCAGTATCAAGATATGGTGTTTTTGTTTTAATACAAGCGTCCATAATCGTCAAATCTTGATAAGGAAGTGCTACATTAATAACAATATTCACTTTTGTATCAGTAATAAGTTTTACCAATTCATCCACGCTATCCGCATCAACACTGGCAGTAACTATATCTGCTTCAGGCAATTCAGCCTTTATTTCATCACATCTAGCTTTTGTTCTTGAAGCAAGTATAATTTGACCGAATACATCAGCATTTTGTACACATTTATGTACAACAACACGACTTACGCCTCCGGCACCAATAATCAAAGTTTTATTCATTAAAATTTTTCTCCCAAATATAAATAAGCACTTAAATATCCATCTGCTGAAGCACCATATGCTAAATAAAATGGACCCAAAAAAGTATCTGCCGCTACATACACAGAAGCTGACTTTTTTATTTTAGATGATTCATAATGTTCATCATTTCCCCACACTTCACCAAACTCTAAACTTACACCCGCATATAAGGATGCATCTAGAGTTCCGAAGAAACCACCGTTTTTTATTTCATATCTATATTTTACCACACCTAACATAAGATTGTCATCATTAAAACTGTAAGGTTTGTAGCCAGATAGATTAAAAAGTCCACCTAATGTATATTTATTAACAAGAGAAACATCTGTTGTATAGTTGTATGTAGTTGCAAATTTAAAATATGTAGTTATGTTATGTTGATCTATCTTTATAGGTTTTTCAACATCAAAGTAAAACTGTTCATAATCATATTCTCCTGTTAAACTTTCATACTCTTTTAACCACTTTATCTCTGATTTTATACCAATATTTGGAAAATTCACATTATCTAAATTATCACTTTTAAAAGATAAATAGACTGGTCTGGATTTAAAATTTTGCACCTCTTGTTCTAATTTAAATGATTCTACAACATCTTTATAGATTCCTATTCCAACTTCTAATTCATAATCTGTAGAAAAATATTTTCCAAATGAGATAGACCCTCCATAACGTTCAACATCTAAATCATTGTTTTCTTTATCAACTTGATTTACATATGAAATATTTGGTCTAATGAAATAGTGACCTAATAAATTAATAGGTTGATAAAATTCACTCCTAAGCTGTTCTTTTCTTCCTATCTCAAAATCACTATTTACTTCGGCACCGTAAGAATTAATACCATACATTCTGTATCCCATTTTAAAAGAATAAGTTGAACTTCCACTGAAATCATCTTCAAAACCAATAGCAAATCTAATCTCTCCATGATTGTCCCAACTAGGTGTGGTTTTAATAATCACAGTATTTTTTCCATTTTCTGTTTTCAGCTCATACTCTACACTGTCGAATATCATCATATTATATATATGCATCATATTTTTTCTAAGTTTACACTCGTCTAAAATATCACCGACTTTTATATATAACCTCTCCTTTATCGCTTCATTAGAAATATACGTATCGTTTTTTATAATAATTTCATCTATATAATTACTTTTGTATTCTTGTTTAAATCTATGTTCGTCTAAATATTTCGAATACTCTTCATCACTTATTCTAAGGTGTTCAAACTCATGAAGTTTATACTTTGCATACTCTTCACCTACTTTTATTATTTCATCGTATTTATCAACATCCAAACCAGAATAACCGTTTAAGTACGGTATTATAAGGACATCATCTGAAGTAAGTAAAGATATCTCGTTCTCAGCATTTTTTCTCATTAGAATATTGACCAATTGATTCATAACAACAAAGTATGAGTTTACATTTAAGTTTTTATCGAAACTTTCACTTGCATCTACTGCTATAACTATATCGGCACCCATATCTTTTGCAACGGATATTGGTATATTTTTACTAATGCCACCATCAACTAAATAGATACCATCTGTTTTTATAGGCTGAAATCCACCTGGAATTGCACTTGAAGCGTACATAACTTGTCCTAGTGAACCGGACTTTAACACTACAGAGTCACCGTTTAAAATATTTGTAGCTACTGCTCTAAATGGGATTGGGAACTTATCAAAATCTTTTATCTTTTCAACATGTTCACTTTCTTTTAAAAACTTTAATAACAACGGCTGACGTTTAAATACACCTGTTGGTAAAACAAAATTATTTTTTGCATCTATCCCAAGTCCTAGTCTTCCTTGAAAGTAGTATTCAATCTGTTTTCTTTTCATAGGAATATCAATACGATTATAGTCAGTTCTTATATATTCTTGCCAATCAGTTTTTACTAATATATTTTGAATCTCTTGAGGAGTTTTACCGGATGCATACAATCCACCTACAAAACTTCCCATACTTGTCCCTATAATCATATCTATAGGAATTTTGTTTTTTTCGAGTTCTTTTAAAACTCCCACATGTACACCGCCACGGGCACCTCCACCACTAAGGACAAGTGCTACTTTTGGTCGTTCATTCCCAAATATTACAGTTATTATTAAAGAGATTAAAAATAAGTACTTCAACTCTTATCCTTAAGCCTTTGAATAGTTTTTTGTAACTCATTTGCTTTTATATCATTAAAAATAGGTTTTGCAAACTCAACACTTATAGTTCTTCGTTTAAACCAAGAACTATGTTGATTATTTTTATTTCTAGCAAATATAGAACCGAACATTCCATCTATGAAGTATGGGACAAGTAAACAATCTTTTCCGCCTTTAAGCAGTTCATAACCACTTTTAAACTCTGAGAGTTCATCATTTTCTGTAATCTCACCTTCTGGATACAACGCAACTATTTCAGAGTCATTAAGTCTTCGAGAAGCTTCTAAGACTCCATCTTTAAATGATTTAGGCGATATTGGGATAACTTTGCCTTTTTTAAGTATAGGTGTAAAAATTTTGTAATTATATATACTTTTTTCCATCATAAAATTTATACGTTTTTTTATAGGTATTTGAATTATTAGCCAGTCTATCCAACTTACATGATTTCCTAAAAGTAGTACACCCTGATTTTTAGGTATATTTTCTAATCCTTTATACTCAACCTTATATCTTATAGAAAATATAAAAGTTAAAACTGCCCATATACCTATAAGGCTATATCTGTTATAAACTAAATATATAAGGTATATCCCCACAAAACCCATAATATAAAATAAAATTTCAGAGTCCATCCCAAGATATGCAAAAACAGTTGTTACAGCCAAAAATGTAAACATGAAAATATTTTGTATAAAGTTATTACCTGCCAAAATAGTCCCTAGATGCACGGATGGTGCTAAATACTGTATATATGCATTTAACGGAACTATGATAAAAGCAGTAAAAACTCCAAATAATAAAAATAAAACTGCATTAAGACTCATAGAAGCTGTATACGGAACTATAAAAACTACTACTGTAATTCCAATTGCACCTAACATTATATAACCTAAGTTTATAAAGTACTTTGAGTATATAGACACAACAACAGAACCAAGGACAATACCAAAACCGGCTAAAGCCATTACACCTTGAACAACAAGTGCATTTGTAACACCTAACTTACTTTTAGCATACTCACCAAAAATAGCAAGTATAACTTGAGAAATGGACCACAAGATACTCAAAGCTATAATTGCTTCGAAAATCTCAGGTTTTCTTTTGGTGATTTTCAAATTCTTAAAAAGATAGGTACCTTTAACGTATTTTTTAAAATCAAATTTTTTATGACTTTGTTTAAACATTTTATTTGGTAGTTTAGAAGCAAGAAACCACTCTATAACAGAACCAATAACTAAAAACCATCCGAGCGGAGCAATCTCTTTTAATATATCTTCACTGTTATGAAAGTTGTCTGCCACCATCGACTCAAAAAAAGCAGAATAAAAAATAATTCCGCCAAGTATAGCTACTATAGTAATGGCTTGAACTGCTCCATTTCCACTAGTTATATATTTATCACCGACCAATTCTTTTATATAACCATATTTTGCAGGTGAATATATCGCACTTTGAAGAGCTAATAAAAATGTCATTAAAAAGGCAAATAAAAACCAGCCTTGATAATATGAAAATGTAATAAAAAGTGTAATAACAATTGCAAAAGCAGATGAGTGTTTCATAATCGTATGTTTACCAAATCTATCTGCCAAAAAACCCGCCGGAGAAAAAATTAAAATAAACGGTAATAAAATCATTGCATTTATAATTGCAGTTAAAACTATCTGCTCACTAGAATCATATACTTTAAATATGGTGTTTTGTATGATTATTTTATGACCTAAATCCGTAAATGCATTTAAAAAAACAACAACAAGATAGTTTAAAACACCAACTAGCGCAAACATATCACGCATCTATTGCTTCTCCACTAAAGTAGTACTCCACAACTCATAAAATCCATGCTCTTTTTTTGTAAGCTCAAATAATATTTTTATAGTTTCATATAGTGTTTCATATAATAAATTATGTGATTTTGTTATAGCAACACCATATTCACATTCATCATTACTTATTTCATCTTTAAATTCAAATCCTAAATGTACGACACTCTCAACAAACCTCTGCATCTGGGTTTGTGTATCAAACATAACATAATGTTCTACCTCACGTTCTAGCTCAACTGAGTCACCCTCTTCTGATAACATATTGACAATTTTCTGAGATTCAATCATACAAAAGTCTAATTCACTTGGCTGTAAATTTCCATAATAAAAATCCCACTTCGTATCTTTTACCACGCCACTCTCAAATTTATAAGATTTTTTTTGAAGATACTTATGAATATCATTTTGAATATTTTTTGAATTTAGTGAATAAAAATATAGCTCACTCCAACCATCTATAAAACGCATACCAACATACTTAACAAATGGTTTATTTTCAATAATTGTAACTATTTCACTTTTAATATCATCACTTATTTCTGATTCTATAAAAAGAGAAAACAACCAAGGATATGTTTGTACATCTTCATCAATATCAAGTTCAACTTCAATACTGAAATTTTCATCCACATTTATATATTTTTCTATCATTTATTTATTTTCTTTTGCAATTTGTTTAATTAAAGCTATTTTTTTTGCTTCTTCTTCATTTGGTTCTAGTTTTCTATGATAAAAAGACCAATTTTCATCTTTTACAACATTACTCTCATAGTCATACTGAGTATGTTGCAATATATCACCACCACGAACTTTAATATCCTGAGAACTTTTTGAATAAAAATAAAATTCTGTCCAACCACCTATCGCACGTGAACCAACATATCCTGTTCTATCTTCATCTTCTAAAGAAATAATCAGTGAACCTTTTAGACGAAGAAATTCCATATAGTTTTTAGAACTAACATCAGAACTGTCAAGATGCAAAAAAACACTCAGAAGCCAAGAATTATCAATATAACGATTTATATCACTCTCAACTTCTATCTTGACTTTTTCATCATCTTCTATCCGTTCATAAAAACTCAGCATAACTACCCCGTTATAATTATATTGTTATTGTTTCACTTACTTCAAGCCCAAAACCACCTAAGCCAACAATGTCTGTTTTAGCAGCAGAGCTTAAAAGGTTCATTTTTGACACTCCAAGACTTTTAAGTATTTGTGCCCCTGTTCCAATCTCTTTCATATGTGCATTATCCTGATGATTAGTTTTGTTAATAAACACTAATACACCGCTATTTTGTTTAAGATATTCTATAGAATTTATGAGATTATTATATTTTGATTGATTTAGTAACAATTCTATATCCGGTATAACATTATGAACACGAACATTAGCAATCTCTCCTGCTTTATAAAAAACTACTGCTGTGTGTTCTATGCCATCATGATCTTCAAATGTATGCTGATTAACTTTTACACCAAAAAATTCTATTTCTTCTACTTTTATCTCTTTTACAAGTCTTTCATTTGCTAAACGATACTCAACTATATCAGATATAAAAACTGTCTTTAAATTATGTTTTTCACCAAATATATCAAGATCATCTCGTCTTGCCATTGTTCCGTCTTCTTTAATTATTTCACAAATAACTCCAGCCTCTTGTAAACCTGCTAAACGACATATATCTACACTTCCTTCAGTATGTCCTGTTCGAACAAGTGTACCACCGTCTTTAGCTATTAAAGGGAAAATATGCCCCGGTTTTACTAATTCATCTGAATGAGAAATTGGATTTGCCAAAATTTTAATTGTATCATCACGTTCACTTGCAGATATCCCTGTTAAAGCAGTTTTTGCATCTACTGATACGGTAAATGCTGTTTCATACGATGATGAGTTTGAACTAACCATTGGAAGAAGTTCAAGTCTATTAGCCGTAGTCTTATTAAGAGCTACACAAATTAAACCTCTTGCCTCCTTAGCCATAAAATTAACATGTTCAGGAGTTGAGAATGCTGCGGCATAAACCAAATCACCTTCATTTTCTCTATCTTCATCATCACACATGATGATCATTTTTCCTTTTTTAATCTCTTCAATAGCTTCTAAAACTCTCTGTATCGGTGTCATAAATATTCCTAAATAAATTTGATTTTATTATATATGAAAGTATATTAAAAAGAGTTCAAATCACAAAATAGATGTATTTTGAAATTCTTTTAAAATACCCTTGACATTAAAAAAAAAATTGTCTATAATTTCGCCCACAAACAAAGCATACAAGCTTTCTTTGACACGTCGCGGAATAGAGCAGTTCGGTAGCTCGTCGGGCTCATAACCCGAAGGTCACAGGTTCAAATCCTGTTTCCGCAACCAAATTATTATTATTAAAACATTGGGGTATCGCCAAGCGGTAAGGCACTAGTTTTTGGTACTGGCATTCGGGGGTTCGAATCCCTCTACCCCATCCACAACTTTTAAATGTACACCTCTCATTAAACAATCTATAAATTTATGTTATTTTACCGCAAAAGCAATAGTTTTCATTAAATATTTTATTTCTATGGGCTTAGAAACATGCCCTTTCATTCCCGCATTTTTTGTTTTTTCCATATCTTCTTTCATAGCATTGGCGGTAAGGGCAATTATAGGTAATTTAGGACAACTTTTTTGAATATTTTTAGTTGCTTCAAACCCATTCATAATAGGCATTTGAATATCCATTAAAACTACATCGTAACTTGTTTTTTTAGACATTTCAACAGCTTCTTTACCATTATTCGCAAAATCTATTTTAGCTACATAATCTTCCAACATTCCCATAATCACAAGTTGATTTGTTTTGTTGTCCTCTGCTACTAAAACTCTTAAATCCTTAAGTATTTTGCATATTTCTTCTATTTTAGTGCCATTATCTAATATTTCAGAGGAACCAATAGCTTTTCCAAATACAGCCGTAAAAATAAATTCACTCCCTTTTTTTAGCGTACTTTTAACCCAAATATTACCATTCATAAGACCTACAAGCTGTTTTGAAATTCTCAACCCAAGTCCTGTGCCTCCAAATTGACGTGTCATTGATGAATCAGCTTGAGAAAATGGTTTAAAAAGTTTATCTATGGTATCTTTTGTCATCCCAATACCACTATCCTTTACGGAAAAACGCATTCGTATATAATCATCACCTTCATCAATTATAGTGTAAGAAATCAATACTTGTCCATCTGTGGTAAATTTTAAAGCATTACTTGATAAGTTGGTTAAGACTTGCGTTAAACGAAGTGGATCACCACTGAGAACCGGATATTCATCATGACTATCGATTGTAAATACAATTCCCTTTTGTTCAGCTTGATACTCAAATGTATCTTGAAGAATTTGTGTTATTTCAGAGATTTGAAAATCTTTCTTTTCTAGTTCAAGTTTACCAGCTTCAATCTTACTAAAAT
>JAPHSI010000242.1 GCA_026193155.1 Sulfurimonadaceae bacterium
AAAGCCTTAATAATCTTAAATGACGGTGCTACTGGTACAAAACAGTTTCCGTCTTACTGTACTGTTTGGTTTACAAATGAGTTTTCATCAACAAAAGTTTTAGTGTATATATTAAACTCTGATAAGAAAAAGCTCCAACCTAAACAAAAATCAAAATCTGATAAAATGATAGAAGCTCACACTTTAAAACTTCATCCTTTTAGATATTACAATACTATGAGCTGGATTACTAAAATGTTGCGCTCTCATAAAAAGCATATTTTGGATTTGAGCTTTTTAATGAATCCTAAAATTCAGAGATATCATGACTTATATAATAAATTATATATTGGATATATGAGTATAGATGAAGCCAAAAAGGTTTTAAAACTTGATGATGAGTATAGGGAAGACCAAAGAGTAGTTGTGGCATTAGAAAAAAAGCATACAGATGAAATAATATTAACTTATTATATACAATTTACTCGTAAAAAACTATATCTTTATTCTTTTAATGAAGATGGTACTCAAGTTAAAGAGAAAAAAGATCCTTATGGAATAACAGTAACAGAAGTTTTTCATATAAATAAAATGATGGATAACTCTTACGAACTAAATGAAAAAAATATTAACTTTATTAAGAAGCTAGTTTCAAACATCGTAAGAGATGCTTGAAGCTTTTTGTGAATAAGATTTTACACCCGGTTCATTTTGTTCATTTAAAAAGTTCTCCAGCATCTGTTGATGGTCTTGCAATATCATGTTAAACTCTTCTTGGGAAGCTGGTTTTTCATCTCTAAACCTATCTAAAAGTACATTATTTGAACCCATCATAACCAAATAGCTTTGATCCATAAAATCAAGCATGACAACACTATTATTCTCATCTATATTTTTTTGAAACCTAATACTTACTTCACTATTGCCATGATCTGAAATTTTTTCTAATGGAATATCTGTTTTTTGAAGATTATTTGATTTTGTTTGATTGTGCATAGTATTTCTTGGTGTTACCTTTTTCTTTACAATAAATAAAATTATAATCCCAACAATTAAAATTGCAATTACTATATAGTAGCTTTGAGTAATATCATCTGTTTTTTTAGTTGGTAAATGTGATATGGGGGATTTTACAGAAGTTACTTGAGATGTTGTTTGTTTATTTGCGCTAATTTCTTTTTGAAATCTAAGTCTTAATCCATAAGCATCCGCTGTTTTTGAAGCTGTTAGTGTAATATTGTCAGAAACAGAGGCAACAAGCTGAACATAATTTGCCAAAGGTGTTATAGCAAGCGTTTTGATATACTCAGATGAGATTTGTTTTAGTTTCGCTGACTCGATTGAAGCATCTTGAAGTTTTATAATTATTTTAGAGTTTGTACGAATTTTTTTAATAGTACCTTCGTAAGGCACATCAAAAGTTATCATTATATCAGCTCTATCAGTCCTATCGTAGATATTATAACTTAATATTTTTGAAGCATAAATTGAAAGAGGGAGAAGAAATAGTAAAATTATTTTTATCATAGGCGCTCTTTGGATAAGTGATATAGTACAGCACTAGAATCTAGAATTTCATTTATACGTATAGCAAGATTTTTCTCGTATACCATAACCTCACCTTTACCTAAAATACGTCCATTTACGTATGCTTCTACAGATTCACCGGCAGGTTTCCCCAAGTCTATAATGGAACCTTTATTGAGGTCCAAAATTTCTGCAATAGTTAATTTTGTTTCACCCAAATCAGACACAAATTCAACTTCCATATCTAACAGACCTGAGTAATCCATCCATGATAATTCTTGATGTTCATCAAACTCTGGTGGTTGTGTTCCAAAGTGTTGTTGGTTGTTGTGAGCTTTTTTCAATCAAAGTTCCTTTATCGCAATAGATAATTTATCGTCTTGAACCTGTAGAGTCTTTATATCATCGTATTCATAATCAAATGTACCATCTTTTTCAAAGAAAGGTGTATTAATTGAATAAGAACTATTAGATTCATCAGCCAAGACCTTTGCACTGCCAACAATTAAGTTTACAGTTTCTAAGAGCATATCTTGTAGTGTCTCTTCATCACTTTCATCTTCTTCAAGAAAAAGAGTTGAAACTTTTTGAACAAACGCTTTTTCAGCACTTAAATATACTCTATGCTTATTACCAGCATGTGTATCTATATCTATATAAGCAATAAGTGTTCTATTCTTGTTTAATGTGTCATTTATAGTGTATTCATTTCTTATTTGATGTATACAAAAGTTTTTTGCTGCTTCAATTATGGTATTAAACATTCTTATCCTTCTAATAGAAATTATTATACTTGAAAAAGACTCAAATAAATATTAAAGCGCTTAAAGGGTATAATTCGAAAAAAGTTTAGGTAGTATATGTTGGCATTGGTTGTTCTTGGTGCTATTGTTGGTTCTCTCTCCGGATTTTTCGGTATTGGAGGTGGAACAATACTTGTACCATTACTTTTAGCACTTGGATATAAGACTAAAGTGGCTATCGGTATAGCTGTTGTTCAGATGGTTTTTAGTTCAATTTACGGAAGTTATCTAAATAAAAAAAATGGTTCATTAGATTTTAGTATTGTCCTTTACATAGCGATAGGTGGTTTTATAGGAGCTATGCTTAGTGGAGGTTTAGCTTCTTACTTTAGCGATACAACTTTAGAGCTTATTTTCCTTTTCTTTGCTACATTTGCACTTATAAGATTGTTTTTTAGAGTTGAGGAACATAAAGAACAAAGAAGTTTAAATAAATTTTTATTACTTTTTATAGGTTTATCTATTGGTTCATTAAGTATGACAATCGGTGTAGGTGGAAGTATATTAATTGTACCTATACTTGTGGGGTTTTTACATGTTGATTTAAAGCGTGCTATTTCTGCAGGATTATTTTTTGTAATATTTTCTTCGGTCGCAGGTTTTATCTCTCACTATATAAGTGGACATATAGATTTAAAAACAGGATTAATAGTAGGAATATCATCACTATTTGGTGTTTATATAGGAATATATCTTAAACAAAGAGTAAAGCATAATTTACAAAGAAAACTTATAATCATATTCTATATTAGTGTAGTCTCTTACCTTACATATAGAGTATTTGGATAAAATAAATTTTATGAAGAGAAATAAATGAATAAAAAAGATGTTATAAAAATAACCGGTGCAAGAGAAAATAATTTAAAAAATATAAATTTAACTATACCTAAAAATGAACTAATAGTAATGACTGGACTAAGTGGAAGCGGAAAATCAACTCTAGCGTTTGATACACTTTATGCAGAAGGGCAAAGACGCTACATGGAGTCACTTTCATCTTATGCTAGACAATTCTTGGATAGAGTAGGTAAGCCTGATGTAGATAAAATAGACGGGCTTACACCTGCTATTGCAATTGATCAAAAAACTACTTCAAAAAATCCACGCTCGACAGTAGGAACAATAACTGAGATATATGACTATTTTAGACTTTTATATGCTAGAGTAGGTGTACAGCACTGTCATAATTGTGGTAAAGAAATTTCTCAAATGAGTGCTTCAGATATTATAGGAGAAGTTGCAAAACTGCCTGAAGGAGCTAAACTGGTTTTATTAGCTCCTCTTGTACGTGAGAAAAAAGGAGCTTATTCCGATTTATTAGAATCTTTGGTTCATAAAGGTTATGTACGTGCCCAAATAGATGGTGTAATGGTTAGACTTGATGAGGAAATTGAATTAAGTAAGACCAAAAAACATACTATTAAAGTTGTTATTGATAGGGTAGTTGTAAAAGCGGAAAATAAAGAACGTATAGCATCTGCGGTAGAAAAATCTCTTAAGCAAAGTTACGGTGAACTTGAAATAGATATTTTAAATGCTAAAGAACTTAATTTAAAAAGTGAACATATTCACTATTCTGAACATAATGCTTGTTTTGACTGTAAGATAAGTTTTGATCCCTTGGAACCTTTAAGCTTTTCATTTAATTCACCAAAAGGTGCATGTAGTGAATGTGATGGATTAGGACTTCGTTATGCACTTGACCAAGATAAAATAATTGATGGTGATTTAAGTATTGAAAAAGGTGCGGTTAAAATAGTATACGGTTTTAATAAAGGTTACTATTTTACATTTTTAAAAGGGTTCTGTAGTGCTAATGATATTGATATAACTATCCCTTATTCATCATTGCCAACTTATCAACAAAAAGCTATTTTGCACGGAAATATAGATGAAGTTGAGTTTTTATGGAAAAAACATACTGTTAAAAGAATGTTTCCGGGGATTATACGTATAGCTTACGATATGTTTAAGGATGAGAAAGATTTAGCAGACTATATGAGTGAGAAGGTGTGTAATATATGTAATTCACATAGATTAAAACAGGAATCATTAGCTGTTAAAGTTGGAGATATGGGTATAGCTGATTTACTTGATATGCCAATTTCTAAAACATATCAATGGTTTGAGACTAAAGAACATTTTAAAAATTTTGATAAACAACAAGAGATGATTTCTGCTCCAATACTAAATGAGATTAGGGAAAGACTTTTCTTTTTACATGATGTTGGACTTGGTTATATTACACTAGGACGTGATGCAAGAACTATAAGTGGTGGTGAAGCTCAAAGAATAAGGATAGCATCTCAAATAGGTTCTGGTCTTACAGGTGTAATGTATGTTCTTGATGAACCAAGTATAGGTTTACATGAACGTGATACTTTAAAACTTATTCGTACACTTAGAAGTCTGCAGGAAAAGGGTAACTCTGTTATAGTAGTTGAGCATGATAAAGAGACTATAGAAAATGCAGATTTTATTGTAGATATCGGTGAAGGTGCAGGTAAGTTCGGAGGTAATGTTGTATTTAGCGGAACGTTAGAGAAACTGAAAAAAGCTAAAACAACTACGGCTGATTATCTTTTTGGACGTAAGAAGATAGAGTATTTTTATAGACGTAAGCAAAATAAATGGATAGAGATAAAAAATGTAACTCTAAATAATATTGAAAATTTAAGTGCAAAAATTCCATTAAATAACTTTGTATGTATAACCGGTGTAAGTGGAAGCGGGA
>JAPHSI010000002.1 GCA_026193155.1 Sulfurimonadaceae bacterium
ATGGATGCGTTAAATAGTAAGATGTATGGGAATCATAAAAAAGAATAAATCCAAGTCTCGCACCAAGGATTATACCTATTTCGATATATACAAAATAGATATCTAAATGACCTTCTTTAAACTCTAAATTATCTCTTTTAATAAAGTATTTTCCGATATATAAAGCCGTAACTAAAGCTAAAACATACATCATCCCATACCAATGTATAGGGAAAGAAAAAACATGAAATGCTATTGGGTCGAAGTTGTCATATATATGATTCCAACTGCTATTTGGCATTATTTTCTCAAAGCCTCGGCAATAAGTTCTATAGGGTTTTTAAACACAACATCCTCAACACCGCTGACATTCATAGAGTTGTTTATTTGCATTCTACAAGCACTACACTCGGCACTTACGACTTCTGCTCCTGTTTTTTCAATCATTGCAGCTTTAGGTTTACCTGCAGCTTCTGCAAAATGGTACTTTTCAGTCTGCATAGTTACACCGCCAAAACCACAACAAAGGTTCGGATCACTCATCTCGACTATTTTATAGTTTTGACTGATTAAGTTTCTTGGCTCATTGTAGATGCCTTGCATCTTCTTAGCATGACAAGGGTCATGATATGTAACTATATTTGGCAAACTTTTTTTAGATGCCAAGAGTTGTTCAAGATGTGTATGGTGCTGAAGCCACTCCGTAGCCATAAAGATTTTATCTTTTATCGCTCTGGCACGTTCTAACCACTCTGGCTGGTCGTGAAAGAAGTGTTCATAGTCAATCTTTAGCATTGCAGAACAAGTTGCTTCAGGTACTATAATAGCCTCTATATCATCACCGAATTTCTCAAAGTATTCTATATTGAACTTTGCATTGTTATCAACAGTATCAAAATCACCCGTAAAATATGCAGGAGCCGCACAACACTTTTGATCTTTTGCCAAAAATGCATCTATCTCCAAAGTCTCTAAAATCTCTAAAAGAGACTCTCCAACTTTTTTATAGTTGTAGTTTCCCAAACAACCGATAAATACCGCGACTTTTCTTTTTCCGCCATTGTCTATATTCTCTTGGTGAGAGTTTAAAAACGAAGTCTTCATTAAAGATGGAAGTAAACGATCTGCTTTTATCATAGGGATAAAAGAGCGTGGACTCATTGAGTTAATATCCGCTTTGATTTTAAATCCACAAGTTTGAAAAACATATCCAAGTTTAAAAGCCAAATCATTAAGCCAACGATGACGAAGAAGTAAAAAGAAAAGTTTTTTATACCATGCTATACCAAACTTCTGAGCTATATCTGCACGAGCTTGCTCTATCACCATGTCAGTTGGGAGTGATTTTGGACATACTTCTGTACAAGCTGTACATAAAAAACAAGACTCAAATATATCTTTTGCATTTTTATCTAGTTCCAAATCCCCGCGTTTATAAGCACCAAGAAGGTCTATAAAACCACGAGGGGATGTTACCTCGTCTGCATTTACATTATGTATAGTACAAACAGGTATACATTTACCGCATTTTACACACTCATCACTGACAGCGGTAAAGTTAAAAATATCTTCTGTTTTTTTATCCATTTTATACCGTTTTAGAGAATGTCTTCTTATTTGCTGCATGTTTTTTCATATATGCATCAAATGGCATACAGATGTTTCTAATAAGTAGTGTACCTGTTTGATTACACTCGATTTTATCATCACTTATAGTTAAAATCTCTTCCTCTTCAAAAGGTTTTAGTGCTTCAAGTGCATCTGCAAAATATGTGTTAAAGTCTACATCAAATTTTTTGTTAAATCTAGCTATGTCAAGTTTGAAGTTACTCATTAGCTCCATAATCACATACTGACGGATTAAATCATCTTCATTTAGAACTATTCCACGCTCAAACGGAAGTTTTCCATCTTCAATGGCAGCTTCATAAAGTTTCATATCTTTAAAGTTTTGGTTGTAAGAGTCAATTCCTTCACCGATTGATGTTAGTCCGACACCTATTAAATCAGCTCCGCCTTTTGTTGTATAACCTTGGAAGTTTCTGTGAAGTTCACCTTTTTCAATAGCTTTAAAAAGTTCATCCTCAGGCTTGGCAAAGTGATCCATACCAACCATCTTATAACCATGTGAAGTTAGAAAATCAATAGTATATTTCATAATCTCTAATTTTTCATCAGGACGTGGAAGTGTAGTCTCATCAATCTTACGCATAGTTTTTTTCATCCAAGGAACATGAGCGTAGTTAAATACTGCAAATCTATCTGGGTCAAGCGTAAGTGAAAGACGAAGTGTCTCTTTAAAAGTCTCTAATGACTGGAAAGGAAGTCCGTATATCAAGTCAACATTAACTGAAACCATATTGTACTTTCTAGCTAAGTCCATGGCATTTTTTGTTATTTCATATGGTTGAACACGGTGAACTGCCACTTGAACTTTTTCATTAAAATCTTGAATACCAAAACTAACACGGTTAAAACCGGCTTCACTCATAACTTTCATTTGATCTTCTGTAATATGACGAGGATCTATCTCACAGCTTATCTCTGCATCGCTTCTAAAGTTAGGAAAAACTTTTTTAATCTCATCGATCACCTCTTTTAACTGAGGTGCGCTAAAAAATGTAGGTGTACCACCGCCAAAGTGCATCTGAAGTACGTCACGTGAAGTATCTAAATGTTTTGCAAGTATTTGAAGCTCTCGTTTTAGATAACCGATATAGCGAGTCATTTTATCTTCTTTAGACGTAAACACAACATTACATCCACAAAAATAACAGGCATTTCTACAAAACGGAAGGTGAAAGTAAAGGCTTACAGGACGCGACTTGTCTTGAGACTCAAGTTTCTTTATATACTCATCATACGCATATGAATCGCTAAATTCTAGTGCTGTAGGATAACTTGTATATCTAGGTCCCGGTTTTGAGTATTTTAAAAATTTTGAAAAGTCTAACATCTTTTTTACCTTATATTAATTACGCGATTATCTCCAAACTTTATTAATGAATGGATAAACGCTTTTATCTTGGAAGTCCACCGGGCATTCCGCCCATGCCACCTGCTCCGCCCATTTGCCCCATCATATCTTGAAGCTGCTTCATGCCGTTTTTACCAGAGAATTTTTTAGCCATTTTACCTGCGTTTTTAAACTGTTTTATCATACGGTTTATCTCAACCTGAGTAAGTCCACAACCCTCAGCTATACGTTGTTTACGAGAGTTATTTAGTAAATCAGGGTCTTCTCTCTCTTTTTTAGTCATAGACGCAACCATGGATTTTATGTTTTTAAGCTCATCCGAGTTTTCCAAATCAAAATCTTTTAAGGCTTTGCTCATGTTACCCATACCAGGCATCATACCTAGAAGTGATTTCATTGAACCCATTTTTTTCATAGACTCCATCTGCTCTAAAAAGTCGTTGAAGTTAAACTTACCTTTTTTGATTTTTTGAGTCATTTTTTTGGCTTGTTTCTCATCGATTACACCTGCAGTTTTCTCAGCAAGACCCTCAACATCTCCAAAGCCCATCAAACGGTTTACAATACGCTCAGGCATGAAAACTTCCAAGTCTTCCATCTTCTCACCGCTACCGATAAAACGTAATGGAACTTCAACTTGGCTGGATAAACCAAGAGCTACACCGCCTTTTGAGTCACCATCGTATTTTGAAAGGATTACACCGTCTATTCCGATTTTCTCTTTAAAAGTTGTAGCTGTTCTTACTGCATCTTGACCAGTTAGTGAATCCGCTACATAGAAAATCTCACTAGGTTTTGCAACATCCTTTACAGCATGCAACTCTTCCATAAGCTCATCATCAATCGCTAAACGACCAGCCGTATCTATTAGAACTACGTCGTATATTTTGCTGTTAGCATATTCAAGTGCCGCTTTAACAACCTCTACCGGATTTTTAGTAGCTTCATCTTCATAAAGTTCAACTTCTATCTGAGTAGTTATTTGACGTAGTTGTTCAACTGCCGCCAAACGCTGTAAATCGGCTGCAACAATAAGAACTTTTTTCTGTTTGTTTTTCAGGTATGTCGCCAGTTTACCCGTAGTAGTCGTTTTACCAGAACCTTGAAGACCTGTCATCAAAATAACAGTAGGAGGATTTGGAGCGTAAACAAAACCTTTGTTCCCGCCAACTTCTAAAAGCTCGTTTAGCGTACTTCTAAGTGCGTCTAAAAATTGGTCTTTACCAATACCTTTTTCTTTTGTTCTTAGTTCTACATTTGTAATAAGATCTTTTACAACTTTGTGGTTTACATCTGCTTTTAATAGCGACTTTTTAAGCTCAGTAAGTGCCTTTTTAAGTGCCTTTTCATCATCAAATGTACGAATTTTTCTCATCGCTGTCGTAAACGAGGATGTGAGTGTATCAAACATAAAAATACCTTCTGAATATCTGTATAATTTTTGGCGATTATATCTAAAGCGGGCTTTTTGTTTGCTTTAGTATATTTTATAAATGTTTTAATATTTTAGTTTATTATTTATTCCCCAACTATTGTCATTTTTTCTAAAATTTGTTTTGAACCATAATGTTTAATTATTGGCATAAATTCTATGTTGATACTTTCTTTTTTCATTGAGTTTATGATTAAATCTTGAAGTCCATCTGTAGCAATATTAAAATCACAACTCTCTTTTGTCTCTATATCTTTTAACTCAGTGTTATTTATAAAGGCTTTTCCAGTCAATGTTTTAGTATTAAACTCATACACAAGTATCTCAGCTTTATGAAATTCTTTTAATGGTTGAAGCTTATACTCTTTTATATACTGAACACCTCTTGTTAGTTCAGGTAACGCTTGTACACTAAGTAATTCATCATTGTTTGCCGTAAATGTAGACAACTCTTTTTTTTCTATTTTTTTTACTAAGTCTTCAATATCGTTTTCAGCTAAAAGTGCCGTTTTTAGAACTGTCTCTGGTACACTAATAGTACCACTTCCAAAATTTACAATGGAATTATCAATATTGATTGTTGGCATTTTATCTTCTTTTCCAAGAAGTTTTATTAAGTTTATTGCCTGTGAGGCAGTATCCCAAATAGAAGTAACATTACTCAGAACAGGTTGTACTGAACTTAAAATAATACTAATATCATAGTATAAACATGCTTCTTTAATTGCATTTGTTTTAATAACATACTTGTTTTTTATATTAGATGACGAACCATTGAAAGATATAAAACTTTTGTCAATAATAGCTGAAAGTTTACGACTATAAAATGATATATCTCTTAAATCTAGTCCTTCATCAAAAATAGAACCTGAAAACTTTAAATTAACTTTTTCTTCAGCCATTACTATCCTTTAAATATAATACATATATCCCTATATAAAAATATAATTATAACTAAACAGTACATTTTTTAACAATCTTTTAATCTTTATAAGACGATAATTAATATATAGCTAAAACTTAGGAGATTTTATGAGTAAACACAAAGACAAAATAGCAAAAATCTTTGAACATCCAATCTCTGGAAACATAGATGTAAGCAGACTTGTACATGCATTAGAGTATTATGGAATTGAAGTAGATATGAACAAAAAACATCGTGCACTTCTTCATTTTAAAGATAGGGAATATTCTTTGGCACTATCACATAGAAATGAACTCTCTAAAGATGCGATTGTTGGACTTCGACATTTTTTACAAGAGGTTGGATTAACTCCGGAAAACTTATAAGTTAATTATTCCACTCATCTATCTTACCATTCAGGTCCATCTGTGTAAGATATAAACGAAAGTCAAATTCTGCTTGATGATAATCCATGAACATATGTTCACACAGTTTATAAAATGCTTTGTTGTGTTCTTTCTCTTTAAAGTGGGCAAGTTCATGCACAACTATCATCTGTAAAAACTCTTCAGGGGTATTTTTAAACATAGATGCAACACGTATCTCGTTTTTTGCCTTTAATTTTCCGCCTTGTACACGTGAGACAAAGTGGTGAGTTCCAAGTGCGTTATGTATAACATTTATCTTACCGTCATACACAGCTTTGCTAAGCGGTGCTGTTTTTTTCATATACTCATTTTTTATATCTTGTACATATGAAAAAAGGTTTTTATCGTTTTTATATTGATGTGGATTTGGGTATTTATTTACTAAATATTTTTCAAGTTTATCTGCTTCTATAAGTGTTTGGACTTGTCTTTGTACAGATGCAGGATAATGGTTTAGGTATTTTAGTTTTTTCATGACTTGTAGTGTTTGGTTAAAAAAGCGTTTATCTGGTTTGCAAAAAGCTCTGCATCTTTAGTTGAGAACGGTTTGGGACCTTTTGTTATCTCTCCACTCTCACGTATCTTCTCCATCAAGTTTCTCATGGCAAGATACTGTTTTATATTATCTACGCTGTAAAGCTCACCTCTGTG
>JAPHSI010000214.1 GCA_026193155.1 Sulfurimonadaceae bacterium
GGTGGTGTAGGTAAGACAACCACTGCTGTAAATCTTGCCGCATCGCTTGCTGTTGCTGAAAAAAAGTTCTATTGATAGACTCAGATCCTCAAGCAAATGCTACAACATCTTTAGGTTTTCATAGGAATGATTATGAATTTAATATTTATCATGTATTAATCGGTACTAAAAAATTAAAAGATATTATTTTAAAATCAGACTTGCCGACTTTGCATCTAGCTCCATCTAACATAGGTTTAGTTGGAATTGAAAAAGAATATTATGATGCAGAAAAAGCAAAAGGTCGTGAATTAGTTCTTAAAAATGCAATAGCAAACGTAAAGAAAGATTATGACTATATTATTATTGACTCACCTCCTGCACTTGGACCAATGACAATAAATGCACTTTCAGCTTCCAACTCGGTTATAATTCCTATACAATGTGAGTTTTTTGCACTAGAGGGTTTAGCTCAACTTTTAAACACAGTTAAGCTTGTTAGAAAGTCTATAAATCCAAAACTTAGTATAAAAGGTTTTGTACCTACAATGTTCTCGGCACAAAATAATCTTTCAAAACAAGTGTTCGCTGATTTGAGACAACATTTTAAAACAAAACTGTTTCGTGATTTAGAAGATCAAATAATTGTAGTACCGAGAAATGTAAAATTGGCAGAATCACCGTCATTTGGAAAACCTGCTATATTGTATGATGTAAAATCTGCAGGTTCTATAGCTTATCAAGATTTGGCAAAAGCGGTTATCGCATAATGAAATCACAAAAGTTAGGTCGTGGTTTAGATGCTCTACTTGGCGAAATTGAAGAAGCTTATGACAATGAAGGCTCATCTAAAGACTCTATTGTAGAGCTTGACCTTAAATCTATCCGTCCAAACCCTTATCAGCCAAGAAAGCATTTTGATGATGAATCACTTCAGGAACTTGCTAATTCGATTAAATATGATGGCTTAATCCAGCCGATAGTTGTAACTGAAGATGTAGACGGATATATATTAATAGCCGGAGAGAGAAGATATCGAGCATCTAAATTAGCCAAACTTAAAGCTATTCGTGCAATTATTCAAAACTCTGATGAGCAAAAGATGCGTCAATATGCGTTAATAGAAAATATTCAACGCCAAGAGTTAAATTCCATAGAACTTGCAAATGCTTATGGGGAACTTTTAAAGCTCCATGATATAACTCAAGAAGAGTTGGCCGGTAAAATTCATAAAAGCCGTACACATATAACAAATACAATAAGACTTCTTCAACTCTCATCAAAAACACAAAAAGCTTTAATAGAAGGAAAAATAACAGCTGGACATGCAAAAGTTTTAGTAGGGCTTGATGATCGTCAGCAACAACTTGCAGTAAATTCAATTGTTGGGCAAAAGCTAAGTGTTCGAGAAGTTGAAGCAATGATAAAAAGCTTAAAAAATGAACAATTTTCTCCAAATAATTTGACTAAAGAAAAAGCAAAAAAACTAGATTTTGCAAATATTCAAACAAAATTTAATGATTTGGGCTATAAAGTAAAAACCTCTGAAAATAAGCTAACTATCGAATTTAGAGACGATTCTGATATAGAAAAATTACTCACTTATTTAAACAATCTATAAAAATTATAAATTTTTTTATCTAATTTAACAAAGATTTCAATTTTATCATTGTATAATGGCGCAACTTTTAGGAGGTGCTATGTTAGATATTAATCCAATATTGCTGATAGCTACGTTAGTTGTATTTCTTACACTAATAGCTACTCTTAACAGTTGGCTATATAACCCATTGTTCGCTTATATGAATAAAAGAGATGATGACATTAAAAAAGACATGCAAAAAGCAGGTACTAATGATAATGAAATCAACGAATTACATTCTAAAGCTGAGCAAATAGTTATGGACGCTAAACTGGAAGCTGCAACTTTAAGAGAAAAAGTTATCGCAGACGCAAAAGAGTTAGCTGAAAGTAAGTTAGAAGCTAAGAGAGCCGAATTGGCTAATGAATATTTAGAGTTTGAGAAAACTTTGGATGAGGCTAAAGAGGTATTAGAGAAAGATTTAGATTCTCAAATGCCAATTTTTAAAGATTCACTAAATGCAAAATTTAGTCAGTTATAAGGATGTTGTGTGATTAAAATTTTACTATTATCGCTAATGGTATCAACGTACGCATTAGCATCTGGTGGCGAAGGTGGCACTGATATAGTTCAAAGAACTGTAAACTTTGCTTTATTTGCTGGACTTATTTGGTATTTGGTTGCAGAACCTGCTAAAGCTTATTTTAAGGGAAGAAGTCAGGGGATTGCAGATGAGTTGCAAAAGGTTAAAGACAGATTAAAAGAGTCGGATAATCTTAAAAAAGACGCACTTTTAAAAGTGTCAGAAGCTGAAAAATTTGCTGTTGAATTGCAAGAATCATCGAAGAAAGAGAATAAAATCTTAAATGATAATATCATGGCACAGTGCGAGAAAGACTTAGTTAACTTAAGTAATTCTCAAAAAACTCATATGGAGTTTGAACAGCGTAAAATGGTAAGAAAAGTTGTAGAAAGTACTATAACTAAATTACTTGCTGAATCAACTAATGATTTTGATAAAGAAGCTATGGCTAATGTTATCTTAAAGAAGGTGGCATAGATGAGTGAATTAGTTGCTAAAAGATACATAAAAGCTCTAAAAAGTAATATGGATGATAAAGCTCTAGGTAGCCTTAGTGAAGTATTCTCTGTATTAGCTTTATCTTTTAAAGATGAGAAGTTTATTAATATTATTTCAAATCCAGGTGTAAGTTCTCAAGATAAAACAAATATTTTATTAGATGCAGTTAAGTCTGTAAAATCTGAAAAAGTTAATAACTTTATAAAGTTACTTGGTGAAAATAATCGTTTAAATATTATTCCGTCTTTATCAGTTGCATTAAAAAAAGATATTGCACAAAGTACTAAAACTTACCAAGGTGTGGTTTCTAGTAATAGTGACATTGATTCTTCTGTTGTAAAAAATTTAGGTGATGGATTGGGTAAAAAATATAACTCTAACATTGCACTTGATTTTGTAAAGAGTGAATTTGACGGTGTTAAAGTAGATGTTGAAGATTTAGGTATTGAAATTAATTTTTCAAAATCAAGAATCAACGACCAAATTATAGAACATATTGTAAAAGCAATATAATTTTCGAGAGGAGATAGATAGTGGTAGCAAAAATACAAGCTGATGAAATCAGCTCAATAATTAAAGAGCGTATCGACAATTTTGAATTAAATGTTGATATCAATGAAACTGGTAAAATCGTTTCTTATGCTGATGGTGTTGCACAAGTTTACGGACTAAGCAATGTTATGGCTGGTGAAATGGTAGAATTTGAAGAGGGTACAAAAGGTTTAGCAATGAACCTTGAAGAAGCAAGTGCAGGTATAGTTATCCTTGGTACTGGTACTGGTCTTAAAGAAGGAATGAGTGTTAAAAGACTTGGTAAACTTTTACGTGTACCTGTTGGTGATGCTCTTTTAGGTCGTGTTGTAAATGCATTAGGTGAGCCAATTGACGGTAAAGGTCCAATTGAAACTACTGAAACTCGTTTTGTTGAAGAAAAAGCACCTGGTATTATGAATAGAAAATCGGTACATGAACCTTTAGCAACTGGTATTAAAGCAATTGATGCCCTTGTTCCAATTGGTCGTGGTCAACGTGAACTTATCATTGGTGATAGACAAACTGGTAAAACTACAGTTGCACTAGATACTATTATCAATCAAAAAGGTAACGGTGTTGTATCTATCTATGTTGCAGTCGGTCAAAAAGCATCTACAGTTGCACAAGTTATTCGTCGTTTAGAAGAACACGGTGCAATGGAGAATACAATCGTTGTATCTGCAAGTGGTGCTGAAGCTGCTGCACTTCAATTCTTAGCTCCATATACTGGTGTTACAATGGGTGAGTACTTCCGTGACAATGCTAGACATGGTCTGATTGTATATGATGATTTATCTAAACATGCAGTTGCTTACCGTGAAATGTCACTTATTCTTCGTCGTCCTCCGGGCCGTGAAGCATATCCTGGTGATGTTTTCTATGTTCACTCTCGTTTACTTGAGCGTGCAGCTAAGTTAAGTGATGAAGAGGGAGCTGGTTCTTTAACTGCTTTACCAATTATTGAAACTCAAGCTGGTGATGTTGCGGCTTATATCCCGACAAACGTTATCTCTATTACAGATGGTCAAATCTTCCTAGAGACTGACTTGTTTAACTCAGGTATCAGACCGGCGATCAACGTAGGTCTTTCAGTATCTAGAGTTGGTGGTGCGGCTCAAATTAAAGCGACTAAACAAGTTTCTGGTACATTGAGACTTGA
>JAPHSI010000133.1 GCA_026193155.1 Sulfurimonadaceae bacterium
ATTATCAACTGGGATATTAAAGAAACCTTGAATTTGACCTGCGTGTAAATCTATAGTCACGACTCTGTCAATTCCTGCAGTCTCATACATATCTGCAACAAGTTTAGCAGTAATTGGTACACGTGGAGCAGCCTTACGGTCTTGTCTTGCGTAACCATAGTAAGGAACAACGGCAGTTATACTTGAAGCACTAGATCTGCGTAGTGCATCTGTCATAATTAGAAGTTCCATTAAGTTGTCGTTTGACGGTGCACCTGTTGATTGAACTATAAATACATCACGACCACGAACAGACTCAGCAATTTGAACAGAGATCTCTCCGTCACTAAACTTTTTAACATCAGCATTTGCTAAAGGCACATCTAAAATTTGACAAATCTCATTTGCAAAATCAATACTTGCACTACCAGCAAAAATTTTATAACCACGCATTGGTTTTTCCTTTTTATGGATAAATTAATTTCGCAATTATATAAAAAAAGTGCTGATTGTTTTGTTAAGACTAAAATTTAGAGTATAAAAACAACATTGTGTTTTTTAATTTTGATTTTGTTTGTTGTCCTATAACGTGGAAATCTTTTTGTATAAATGATATCTGCAGAGATGTAAAAGGTGAAAAATTATATTTACTAGATATAGATAAAGCATTTTCATAAATTTCTTCAAAGTTTTGTATTGTCAAACCGTCATCTCTTAGGGCAAATAAATGGTCTTTAAACCAGTAGCCGACAAAATTTTGAAAATTTCTTTTACTGTGAGTTAGTGAAACACTATATGTAGAGTAGTCCTTTTTTAAACCCGGTAGATTTGAATCGAGTGAAATAGTATCGTAAATTATTTTTGTATAAAAATTTCCCATTAAAGAGTTGTAATCTCCAAATGAAAATCCTATATATGGAGATATTTGCTTTACGGATTTAACCGATACATTATTATAATCAGAATATGAAAGATTTAAACCAAATGTAAAAGAATCAAACTTTTTTTTAGATCCAAGAAGTACAGAATAGATTCCGCTATATTGGGTGTTTGAACTTTGTATATAGTTCAGTGTAGTATATACATCTATATCATTCTCAATATCAATGTTATATTGTACAGAATAGTTTGTTTGTGTAAAATTACTTGAATTGCTGTCATTGTTATACTTTATTGCTTGTTTTTCAACAACAGTTTTAAAGTTTTCACCTTTATAGTACACGCCATAGTTTTTAGCTTCTTTTTTTTCTGAATTTGAAAAAGTAGTTGATCCGTAAAACGGAGTAAAGGTGCTTGGAGATGCAAAAACATTCGTAAACATAAGTAAAAAACTAATAATATATGTGAGATTTTTCATGTTTGAAGTATGACCAAAAATCCCTTAACCGCTCTTTAAGTAAATTTTATGTATTATTTCGGACTTAATTTTAAACAAGGATATGGCATGAAAAGAACATACCAACCTCATAATACGCCAAGAAAGCGTACTCACGGGTTCAGAAGTCGTATGGCTACAAAAAATGGTCGTAACGTATTAAGCCGTCGTCGTGCTAAAGGTCGTAAAAGATTGTCAGTTTAGGCGGATTTGACATCCTGAAGCAACATCGTGAGTTTCAGTTTGTTTACAGAAAATCAAAAGGTACACATTCAGATTCTGTTGTACTTTTTCACCTCAAAAAAGAAGGTGTTAAAAAGATAGGCTTTACAGCTACTAAGAAAATTGGTAATGCTGTAGTGCGAAATCGTAGCAAAAGAAGACTAAGGTCTCTTTTTGTTAAAAACTCACCTTCACTTCAAGATGGCTTCTATGTATTTGTAGCCAAAGCAACCACATCTCAGATTCCAGCAAAAAATCTTCAAAATGATTTTGAAAAAGTATTGTCCCGTGCGAAGTGTTTTACTTAAACTTCTTTGGCTTTACCAAAAAGTTTTTACTCTTATTGGCTATGGAAGTTGCAGATATTATCCAAGTTGCAGCGAATATGCTAAAATAAATTTCGAAAATAATTCACTTTTAAGTGCTTTTTATAACACTTTTACTAGAATACTAAGGTGTAATCAACTTTTTGATGGCGGCATTGAATATCCAGAGTTAAACAAACTGTGCTGTAAGCCCACAAAAATGGGGATTGAATCTATAAAATATTGGTTGGTACCAAATAAAAAAAACCGTTTTTATATTATAAAAAATTTTTCATATAAGGGATAAGTTTAATTATGTTTGATAACATGACTCCAAACCAAAGACTGATGAGTGCTGTACTTTTATCAGTTGTTTTTTTCGTAGGTTATACAGCAATTTTTCCACCTAAACAAGAAGTAGTTGAAGCAGAGGCTACAGTAAAAACAGAAGTGAAAACTCAGTCTAGCAATAAAGCTCAAACAATTGATACAACAAAAGAAGCTACTCAAAATCCTTCAGGACACACAATAAGCCAAGAAGATAAAATCGCGGCAGGTGAGTCTAGCAATATTTTAACAGTAACAAATCATGATTTTATTTTAAAAATTGACACATTAGGTCGTATTTCTTCAATGGAGCTTTTACAAGAAAAATTTAATGACAAAGAAGGGAATCATGCTCAGATTATTCCTTCATCGGGTGTTAAGCCTTTATATGTCAGATTTTTAGATGAAGCCTTAAACAAAGAAGCTATAAAAATTCCATATACGGCATCTGTATCAAGTATAGAATTATCAGACACGCCACAAAAAGTTACGTTAACTCAAAAATTATCTACTCTCACAGTGACAAAAGAGATTACTTTTTATAATGACGGTCACTATGACATAAACGTTAATCTTTCAGAAGATAAAAGACACTTTATCTATTTAGGTCAGCGTCCTCAATTACCGTCTGAGCAGATGATGACTGTAAAAGGTGCTATGGTTTATACAGGTGATGATTTAGTGACTATTGTTGAAGACGGTGAAGCAGAGGGGCGTAAAAACTTTACCGATGTTAAACTTATCTCTGCATTTGGTCAGTATTCGGCAACTATTATGTACGGTTTTAATAATCAAACAAGTATAATAGTTGAACGTGATGCTGAAGATAATCCTGTTATTTATTTTGATGCACTGCAAAATATGAGCTTTAACGGTTATATCGGTCAAAAAGAGTTTAAAACTCTTAAAAATATAGACCCGATGCTAACAAATGCGATTGAGTACGGTTGGTTTACTTTTGCATCTAAACCATTATTCTCACTTTTATCATGGTTACATGGAATCCTTGGTAACTGGGGTTGGTCTATCATTGCACTTACTCTTTTAGTTAGAATTGTTCTTTATCCTCTAACTTACAAAGGTATGGTCTCTATGGCGAAACTCAAAGAGATAGCACCTCAAGTTAAAGAGATTCAAGCAAAATACAAAGGTGACCCACAGCGTATGAATGCTGCCGTTATGGACTTTTATAAGAAAAAAGGTGCAAATCCGCTTGGTGGTTGTCTGCCTATGCTTCTTCAAATCCCGGTATTTTTTGCAATTTACCGTGTACTTTTAAATGCGGTTGAACTTCAAGGTGCAGAATGGATGTTATGGGTAAGTGATTTATCTAAAATGGATTCAACTTTTATCTTACCTATACTTATGGGTGCATCTATGTATTACCAGCAAAAACTTACACCTACAAACTTTACTGACCCGATGCAAGAGAAAGTTATGAAGTTTTTACCGATTATCTTTACTTTCTTTTTCTTATCATTCCCGTCAGGTCTGGTTCTTTACTGGTTTGTAAATAACTTATTCTCTATTGCTCAGCAGTTTATTGTTAATCAACAAATTGCTAATGCAAAAGATGCGCAAATAGCTGCTCATAAATCCAAGGCAAAGAAAGATGATTAAAATAGAAGCATTAACGCTTGAGGAAGCTTATTCACAAGCGGCTACAAAGTTAGAATGTTCTGTTACAGAGTTAAAAATCGAAGTTGTTCAAGTACCCTCCAAAGGGGTACTGGGATTATTTAAAAAGTCTGCAGTTATTGTTGCAGCTATCGATACACAAAAAAATTCCCCTAAACCTGCAAAACCTAAAAAAACTGAGAAACCTGCTAAAACGGAAAAACCTGTTAAAACTAAAAAAGTTGAAAGCTCTAAAAAAGAAGAAAAGAAGTCTAAAGAAAATAATTCTCATAATGTATATAACGACACAATAATGCCACAATCTTTTGTCAGTACGCAAGATGAAAGCTATGAAGATGATTATGATGAAGACTATATTGATGACGAGATAGATGAAGAATCTTATGAAGAGATTGTTAAAGAAGTTGAAGGTGAGACTCTTGAGCAATCAATGGATATTAATGAAATTGTAGATGAAGTAAAAAACGATATAAACAAGCTTTTTGAAAATATCTGTTTTGATATAGATGATATATCTGTTAGTGCTTATGATGATTCTACACTCCTAATCGAGTTTACAGGTACAGATGCAGCACTACTTATAGGTAAGGAAGGTTATAGATATAAAGCCCTTTCATATATGATTTTTAACTGGATAAATGCAAAATATCAAGTTGGACTACGTTTGGAAATAGCTGAATTCTTGAAAAATCAAGAGGAATCTGTTACTCGTTACCTAGAAGGTGTGCATGAGAATGTAAATCGTGACGGTAGAGCTCAGACTAAGATACTTGACGGTGTATTAGTTCAAATCGCTCTAAAAGAGCTACGTAACTCTTATCCGGATAAATACGTAGCTATCCGTACAACTCGTGATGGTTTAAAATATATCATAATAAATGATTACCACAACAACTGATACAATAGCTGCCGTTGCAACAGCAAACGGTATAGGTTCAATAGCCATCATCCGCATAAGCGGTGAAGAGGCTTTGAACATAGCTAAAAAACTTACCCACAAAGAAGACTTTACTCCAAGATATGCCTCTTTAACAAATATCTACAATAAAGAAAATGAACTTATAGATGAATCTATAGTTATCTATTTTCAAGCACCTTTTTCATTTACTGCCGAAGATGTAGTAGAGATACAATGTCACGGCGGTTTTATAGTAGCCCAGTCAATTTTAAAAGCCGTTCTTACTCACGGAGCTCGTCTTGCTGAAGCAGGCGAGTTCTCAAAACGTGCATTTTTTAACGGCAGAATTGATTTGAGTGAAGCAGAAGCCATAGCTCAACTTATAGAAGCAAAAAGTGAAGATGCAGCTAAGATACTTGCTAAGCAAATGAAGGGCTCTCTTAAAGAGTATATAGAAGAGATACGTGATGAGATTATACACATACTTGCATACTCTGAGGTTAGCATCGACTATGCAGAGGAAGATTTGCCGGAAGATTTGATAGCGCAGATAAAAGATAAACTAACCTCTTTAAAAACCTCACTATCAAAAACACTATCTGCAAGTAAAAGTCGTGAAGGTCTGATGCAAGGTTTTCGCGTGGCTATAGTAGGTAAGCCAAATGTCGGTAAAAGCTCACTTCTAAATTCACTTCTTTCTTATGAGCGGGCTATAGTAAGTGACATCGCTGGTACAACCCGTGATACGGTAGAAGAGCAGTTAAAGATAGGTACACACCTAATCCGCATAGTCGATACCGCAGGTATCCGCGAAGCAGATGACGAGATAGAACGCATAGGTATTGAGCGTTCTTTGGAAGCGATAGAATCAAGTGATATAGTTGTAGCTCTTTTTGATAACTCGCGTGAGATAGATGCAGAAGATGAGTCAATGATAAACCTGATAGAGACTCACTCGGAAGATAAAAAAGTTATATATGTTAAAAACAAAATAGACCTAGATGCTAAGTTTCCACAAGAGAGAATCAACTTTGATTTGGAGTTAAATACAAAAAGCGGAGTTGAAGAGTTGGTTGAGTTGTTAAAGTCTTATATGGACACAACAAACTCATCTGATGAGATGATGTTGATCTCTCATCGTCAAATCTCTGCAGTTGAAAATACAATGGCTAATATAGATGAAGCTTTTATACCTCTTGAAGACCAAGAATTAGAAATATTTTCCTTTCATCTAAATGAAGCTGTAAAAGAGATGGCAAGTATAACAAGACCTTACGAGAATGATGAGATGCTAGATAAGATGTTTGGCTCTTTTTGTCTAGGTAAATAATGAAGTACCTTGCAATCGATTTAGGTCTTAAGCGTATAGGACTTGCATATTCAGCCCATGCAGATATAGTAACTCCATTTCCTGCCATCATAAGAAAAAACCGTAATCAA
>JAPHSI010000131.1 GCA_026193155.1 Sulfurimonadaceae bacterium
AACCTTAAAGGTGAGCGTCGTTTAGCAGGTAAGTCTGCTTTAGATAAAAGACCATATGGTCCTGGTCAACACGGTCAACGTCGTGGTAAATCTAGTGAGTATGGTTTACAGTTAAATGAGAAGCAAAAAGCTAAATTCATGTATGGTGTATCTGAGAAGCAATTCCGTGCATTATTCGTTGAAGCTAAAAGACGTGACGGTAATACAGGTACAAACCTTGTTACACTAATTGAGCAAAGACTTGATAACGTAGTTTATAGAATGGGATTCGCATCTACTCGTAGATTCGCTCGTCAACTTGTAACTCACGGTCATATCTTAGTTGATGGTAAAAAATTAGACATTCCTTCATACCGCGTTAAAGTTGGTCAAAAAATTGAAGTAAAAGAATCTAGCAAAACTAATGCACAAATTGTTCGTGCTATGGAATTAACTAGCCAAACTGGTTTAGCTCCATGGGTTGATACTGACAATGAAAAAGTTTTTGGAATCTTTACTCGTTTACCAGAGCGTGAAGAAGTTGTAATTCCTGTAGAAGAGCGTTTAATCGTTGAGCTTTACTCAAAATAAAAAATAACAAAGGCGTATAAATGAAAAAGATCAAAACTACTCCACTAGCTCCAGAGCAATTTGAGGTAGAACAAATTAGTGATAATGAAGCTAACATAATGGCATACCCGTTTGAAACTGGATATGCTATATCTTTAGCTCACCCACTTCGCCGTTTTTTATTAAGTAGTTCAGTTGGTTATGCTCCAATTGCTATAAAAATCGAGGGTGCTAAGCATGAGTTTGACTCTGTGCGTGGTATGCTTGAAGATATTTCTGACTTCATTCTTAATCTTAAAGATATTCGCTTTAAGTTAAACGGTGATGCAGATTCAGCAAAAATAGATTATAGCTTTGCAGGACCTTGTTCAGTTAAAGGTAGTGATCTAAGTAATGATGAAGTTGAAGTTGTAACTTCGGATGCACACTTAGCTACATTAAATGAAGATTCTACTTTAAACTTTACTATTAAAATAGCTCAAGGTATAGGATATGTTCCAAGTGAAGATACTTCTGATGAGCTAGAAGATGGATACATTGCTCTAGACGCATACTTTACACCTGTTAGAAGTGTAACTTATAAAATAGAAAATGTACTTGTTGAAGATAATCCTAACTTTGAGAGAGTTGTTTTAAACATTAAAACTGATGGTCAAATATCACCGGTAGATGCTTTTAGAAACTCTTTAGAAGTTATGTATGCACAACTTGCTGTATTTAATAGTGAGATTAGTGTAAAAGCTCCAACTACAATAGAAAGAGTTGAAGAGTCGCCTGACTTGAAAAAACTTACTACACATATTGATTCTTTAGGATTAAGTGCTAGAAGTTTTAACTGTCTTGACCGTTCAAGCATCACTCTAGTTGGTGAAATTGTACTAATGAGTGTAAATGATCTTAAAAACGTTAAAAACCTTGGTAAAAAATCTTATGATGAGATAGTTGAGAAGGTTCTAGAGTTTGGTTACGAAGTTGGCGCTGATTTAGCTGACGATGTAGTTAATGCTCTTAAAAAACAAATAGAAGCAAAATAAGGAAATAATGATGAGACACCGTCATGGATACCGTAAACTAGGACGTACAAGTGCACACCGTAAGGCACTTTTAGCAAATCTTAGTATTTCGTTAATTGAACATGGTAAAATTGAAACTACTGCAATTAAAGCTAAAGAGTTACGCTCTTATATTGAAAAATTAATTACAGTAGCTGGTAAGGGTGATTCAAATGCTCATAGAGCTGTATTTGCATCACTTCAAAGTAAAGAAGCGACTAAAAAATTAGTTAATGAAATAGCTCCTCAATATGTTGAGCGTGCAGGTGGTTACACAAGAATCACTCGTACTCGTATTCGCCGTGGTGACGCTACTACTATGGCATTTATTGAGTTAGTTTAATAACTAACAACTAAGGGTTTGCCCTTGGTCTTCAGCTAGTGTTGAGTTTTCTCAACACAAAGCCTACGCACAAACCGTGCTTTTTTAAACCTTTCCTCAAAACATAGGATTATTATGAGAAAAATAGCATTTGGAACACAAAGAATTTCTGAACATAACCCGCAACATCTACAAGCTTTAAAAGAGGCTATTAAATCAGGTGTTAGAATGATAGATACATCGCCATCATATATTGATGGTAGTGCACAAAGAACTATTGCTTTAGCTTTTAGAGAGTTTGATGATGATATTAGGGAAAATGTACAAATAATTACAAAGTTTGACATAAAATCAAATCCAAGTGAGGTTTTAGAAAATTCTTTAAAAGAATTGGAAGTTGATTCTGTATCATGTTTTATGATTGAAAATCCAGAAAGTATTTTGTATAAAGCTATTGAAGATGGAATGAGTAAAGATGATAGACTCGATGAGATGAACAAAGTTATTTTTGACGCATTTTTAGAGTGTGAATCTCTTGTTCAAAGCGGTAAAATAAAATCTTATGGAATAAGTAGTGAGGCTTTTTCCATAGTACATAATAATGATAAGTTTTTACCATATGAAGACCTCATAACTTTAGCACAAAATGCTGCTGAAGAATTAAAAAATAATAAACATAGCTTTATTACAATAGAATTACCGATTAACATATTAGAAACTGAAGGTTTGTTATGTGCAAAATGGGCTAAGGAAAATGGACTCATTGTAATAGCTACAAGACCGTTAAATGCAATTACTAACAACCAAGTTTACAGACTAGCCGATTATGATGAATCAAGTGAATATTACCATCATCTAAATGAGCTTTTAGAAGTTACGGACAATGAAATGTTACAGCCTTTGTTTAATCTTTTTGAAGAATTAGACGCATCTAAGCATAAGTTTGGTTGGTTAGGCGATTATGAAACTTTTCTTTATACTCAAGCTATTCCTCATATACAAAAAGCTTTAAAGTCTATAGATGAAAAAAATGCTCAAACTATGTTAAATTTTATAGATTTATTTTTAATAGAATATAAAAAAATGGTAGCTTATGAGTGCTCTATAAAAACTAAATTAGCCTTAAAAGAGGTGTTTGAAGAGTGCCATACTACTATGCAAGAGTGCGCATTAAGTTATTTACTAAATATTGACGATATTGACTATATAGCTGTTGGGATGAGAAAACAGTCTTATGTTCATGAAATTATGAGTTTAGAGTTATAAATTTATCAATTGTTAAGCGCTTTTATCATATTTTATGTTATTAATATTTTTTAATAAATAAGTTTCGCTAGATTCTTAAAAAGGTTTAGCATAAAAAGAAGGAATAAGATGATACCCTTTAGTGATGAAGAACTTGTAGGACCTGTAAAGAGTGTTATTGATAAAGTAAGACCCTCTATAGCGTTAGATGGTGGAGATCTTGATTTTATAGCTGTGAAAAATGGAAGCGTATATGTGCAACTTAAAGGTGCATGTATAGGGTGTGCAAGCAGCGGTACTACTTTAAAGTATGGAATTGAGCGTCAGTTACGTATGGATATACATCCTGAACTTACGGTAGTAAACGTCCCTGCAGGTATGGAAAATGATATAGATAATCTTTAGTAAGGAGGATGTAATGAGTGTAATTAGCAAATATAAAATATTATCACAAGCAAAAGATAGCTTTTCAAAATCGGAATTTGATGTTGCTCTAAAAAAGTTTGCTACAGTATTACAAAACTATCCTAATTCCAAAGAGGCTTATAACGGTGTTATACTCTCAGAAATGGCAATGAGTGGCGAAGGTGGTGCTGAAGCATTGTTTGATTATTATGAGATTCTTAAAGAGGAAGATAGTGAACAAGCAGATGTAATAATGGCTGATCTTTTATCAAATATGGATGGAACACTAGATACTCTTGGAGAGATGTTTGCAGAGCCTATTCGTGATAGATTAGAGTATGAAGATGGAATACTATACAGTGATTTTAAAAATATTATAGAACAAGGTGCTACTTTTAAAGAGACATTTGAGAATATTATGTTTTCGACTCGTGTGATAATTACCGATAAAGAAGATTTTATTGAGTTTTTAGATTCTTTAATTGAACATGATTTTAACAAAATGGCTATAAATTATTTAGAAGGTGCATTAAGTGCATATCCATCAGATGAAAAATTAAGAATGTTGTTAAGTAAATTATCACAAGGTAAAATGATTGAAAATTGAGCTGCCTGATCAGGCTTTTAAATATGTAACAGAAAATTCTAAAGAGTGTGATGAACAAACTGCGTTTGTTCTCACAAACCAAAATGAAAAATACCTTCAAAGTGCAAAAGATAATAATGCCCACTCAATTATAAAAATAGAAGAAATTGCAAAACTCTTTGCGATAGATAGTATTAAAATAGTTGGTATTACAGGAACAAACGGTAAAACTACAACAGCGAGTGCTATATATTCATTTTTACTAGACTTAGGCTATAAAGCAGCCTTTCAAGGTACACGCGGATTTTTTATGAATGATGAAGTTGTAGAGGGTAAAAGTCTTACAACACCGAGTGTTTTAAATACATACATGCATATATACCAAGCAGTTGCATCTGGATGTGAATTTTTTATTATGGAAGTAAGCTCACATGCTATTGTACAAAAGAGAATAGAGGGTTTAAAGTTTGAATTAAAGATTCTAACAAATATAACTCAAGACCATTTAGATTATCATAAAACACTTGGTGAATATATCTCGGTTAAGAATAGTTTTTTTCAAGATGAGTCTAAAAAACTGATAAATAAGGATGAGAATAAATCATCTTTTAACATTAAAAATACTTTTACCTATGGTATAGAAAATCCAGCTACATACAAACTTATGGCATATTCATTAAATAATGCTTCAAGTGGAATTATTCAGTTTATGCAAGATGAAGTAGTACCATTTACATCTTCGCTTCATGGCTTTTTCAATCTTTACAATTTAATGGCGGCAATTTCAGCTGTCCATATACTAACAGGTAAAAAGCTTGAGGAAATTGTAGATGTTGTTGATAACTTCGCAGGTGTAAGCGGTAGAATGGAGCAAGTAAGCGATGAGCCGAATGTTATTGTTGATTTTGCTCATACTCCAGATGGAATGGCTCAAGTTCTAAATGCTCTTAAGGAGAAAGACTTATTGGTTGTTTTTGGTGCTGGTGGAGATAGAGACAAATCCAAACGTCCTCTTATGGGTAAGGTAGCATCTACACTTTCTAAAAAAATTTATATAACAAGTGACAATCCGAGAAGTGAAGACCCGGATGCTATTATTAAAGATATACTAGAGGGTATTGAAGATAAAACAGATGTAGCTGTAGAAGTAAATCGTAGAAAAGCAATTGAGATGGCTTTAAATGATCAAAAAGATGATGAAGTTGTAGTTGTCCTTGGAAAAGGTGATGAAGCTTATCAGATAATATATGATAAAAAACTTCCCTTTGACGACAGGGAAGTTATTAGAGAGATACTAAATTCTTAGTTTACCGTGTAAGTTTTTGTAATAGGTGCAAGCGGTGCACTTGTGTTTGTTTCTTCAAAGAGTGTAGCCGTAACATTTGTATCACCGCTTAAAATTGTTATAGTCGCTACATAGTTTTCATCAACTGAAATTACGGCTCCGTTATCGGCAGTCCATACAAGATTTGTTTTTATCACTTTTGAAGTGTTATCCTCAAAGGTACCTGTAGCTTCTAAAATATAATCACCCGTTGCATTTATATCATCGCTTGATATATTAAAGTCAGTAAGTTTGATTACACTAACATTAATTTCATCACTAAATCTCCCATAACTAATACCAACTGTGGAACTTCCACCGTTACTTGCGGCACTAACACTTCCATTATACATATATAAAACATCATAATCACTATTATTCCAAATATCTGCATCATTAATTTGTGCAGTAGTTGAGTCCGTATATGTTACAGAAGCTGTTAAAGTTTGAGCTTCATCAGTAGAGTATATAGATAAATTATTATCATCAATTTGTATAGAGGCTATATCTGCAATTACAGGTGCTTTTGTGTTTTCCCCACAAGCTGTAAAAATCATCACTAAAAGTATAAATAAAGAATAGATTGTTTTTTTCATAGTATATTCCTAATATCTTATATTAAATCCAAAGTAAAAAGTATCAACATTTGATTCATACTTAACTTTGTCTGCAATAGTATCTACACTCTCGTAAGATAAATTTTTATAGTTATAAGCCAGTGCCAAATCAAAATACTCATTTATAGGTATTAATGTACCTACTTCTGCACTGAAACTTCCATAGTTTAATTTTGATTGAACTTCTCTGTCTATATTGATGTATCCGGCACCAAAGCCAGCTTTAAAATAAGGTAGTAAATACATATTTAAGTCAAAAGCTTTAACGACAGCTATATTTAAACCGTACTTTTTACTATCATTATTTGAAAATATTTTTGAATCGTTATTTAGTGAATCAAAAGATACCTCTACAGAGTACTCTTCTCTTATTCCATATCCGACCTTAAGCCTCATAGCTTCAGAAGAAGATTCAGCATCTAAGCTTTTAAAGTTTTCATTGAAACTTCCATAGTCAAGACCAAAATAAACTTTTGATTCTGCGAAAAGTGTGCTGCTCAAAAGTGCAAAAATAATTATAAATGATTTCAAGTTATTGTTCCCAATATTAATATTTTTTGAATTATATCCAAATAAGTTATCTCTTAACTTATAAATATGGGTATATTTCGCTATAATTGCGCGAAAATATGCAAACAAGCTTGTAATTTGCAAGAGCACAGTTATTTAAAAGAAAACATGTGTCCTTAAAGATTGCAGTAAATGAGCTTTTTGTGGTTATAAATTAAAATTAGGAAATATTATGGGAATCCCTCAACCAGCTTTTTATATATTTAAATGTGAACAATCGGCACCTCCCGGTATGCCAAAACCATCTTGTGTGTCGGCACAAAATCCGGAATCACAAGAACTATTTCAGTATCTTGCTCAAAAACTTATGCAAGAAGGCGTTATGGGTACTGTTCAACCAATCAGAACGGGTTGTATGAACCGTTGTAATGTTGGTCCTGTTATGTTAGTAGAACCTGGTCACACTATGTATACAGGCTTAACTAAAGAAAAAATTGATAGAATTATAAAAGAGCATATCATGGAAGGTAATGTAGTTGAAGAATATGTAATCGACTCTGAGCTATGGGATGAACCTATCTCGCCTGCTGATATGAAAAAACAGATGGGAATGTAGGATTTTTTTATGAATATAGAAATGCTTTATAGTAAAATTCATCGTGCTACTGTTACGGATGCTAACTTAAACTATGTTGGTTCTATTACTATTGATGAAGAGTTAATGGAAGCTGCAAAAATGCGTGTTGGTCAAAAAGTTGAAATACTAAACATCAATAACGGTGAGCGTTTTTCAACTTATATAATTTTGGGTGAGCGTGGAAAACGTGATATCTGTTTAAACGGTGCTGCTGCAAGAAAAGTGCATAAGGGTGATAAGATTATCATCGTTGCATATGCATCATACAATGAAAAAGACTTAGAAACATATAAACCGAAAGTTGTTTTACTAAACGATGAAAACAACATTGATGAAATAGTGGATGAAATCTAATGTTCGGTAACATGGGTGATATGTCTAAGATGCTAGAAGGGATGCAGGAAAATGCATCTAAGCTACAAGTTGAACTAGAATCAAAAACATTTAGCGTTAAAGCCGGCGGCGGTATGGTTGAAGTCAGTATTAACGGTAAAGGTGAAATAATTGATTTAAATATCGATGATTCACTTTTAGAAGATAAAGACTCTCTTCAAATACTACTTATCGGTGCAATGAACGATGCTTATAATATGGTTCAAAAGAATCAACAAAACTCAGCACTTGGTATGCTTGGCGGAATGGGCGGAATGAACCCTTTTGGAGCAAAATAGATGTTAAGAGTGTTTCTCGCTCTTAACCTGTTAATTTTAAACCTATTAGCCTGCAAAGGCGGTTATCAAACTTGTATACAAAAAGTAAAAGATTCAAACTCTATCCAAAGACAAACTCTTCAAATTCCAGTATCAAAAAATCAAAAACTTATATATTCAAATATTAAACCACAAGCTAAAATAATCAAGCATGACCCATTTTTAAATTTATATTTAGTAGAAGCTAAAAAAAGTTTTAAGTATCCCTTTAGAACTAATTACAAGTTATCCTTAGGACATGCAGCAGTTAATAATAAAATGGTGATTGAAGGCAGAATAAAAAAAGAGCAAATCGGATTAAATAAACTTGCTAATTTCACTGAAGTTGTAAGTTCTCCATCGTTATTGCTTAGTTCATGTTGTGCTCTGGATGGCTTAGTGACTCCAAAAGGGATTATAGAAAAAGAATATATTGACTTTTTTTTAAAAAGTAAAAAAATGGAGTACGGTGATATCGGGATTAGAGCGGATGATAAAAATGGTAAAGCTTTTATCAAGAGAATAAATCCCTTTGATAGTTCAAGCATGTTAAAAAAGGGTGATATAGTTTTAGAGATTAACTCAAAGAGAGTAAAGAATGCAGCTCAGTTAATGCGTGAAATTCTTTTTAGTCCCGTAGGCAAAATACACAATTTAAAAATAAAAAGAGCTTCTAAAGTATTAACTGTAAAGGCAGTAACTAAAAAGAGGTACGGTGGTGGAAATATAGGGGATACTTTTTTAGAAGCAAAAGGTTTATTTTTCAATAACGATTTAACAATTTTGAAAATTTCAAAAGACTACAAAGGTTATGGTTTGAAAGTTGGAGATAAACTTCTTCAGGTAAATGGTAAAAAAGTAAGTTCAATAGCTGATATAAGAGAAAATATAGATGATTTTAAGTTTCATGCTTCTTTACTTTTTGCAAGGAACGGCTTTCAATTTTTTGTTAATATTAATTAAAAATACTTTATTATCTTAATAAGTAATTAACAAGAAAAACAATAAAATTTCATATGCAAAATTTTGAGAAGTTTTTACAAGATAACTTACCGGTATCTAAATCAATTCATCCAACTTATGAAAATGCATTACATGAAATGCTAAAAGCTGGTGGGAAAAGGTTTCGTCCTGCACTATTGCTTGGTGTTGTAGGTGCGTATAACAACCTGTTGATTGAAGGTGCAAGACATGCAGCTTATGCAATAGAGTTGCTTCACACATACTCACTTATACATGATGATTTACCTGCTATGGATGATTCGCCTCTTCGTCGAGGAAATCCGACTTTGCATGTAGTATATGATGAAGTTACTGCAATACTTGTGGGAGATGCCTTAAACACATACTCTTTTGAGGTACTCTCAGATGCACCTTTTTCAGATGCTACTAGAGTTAAGCTTATAAGAGAACTTGCAGTAAACGGTGGATTGAATGGGATGGTTTTAGGTCAGGCAATTGATTGTTATTTTGAAAATCAACCGCTTAGTATAGATGATGTAAAAATACTTCATACGAATAAAACAGCTAAACTTATAGCTGCTTCACTTAAGATGGGGGCTATTATAGTTGGACGTGAAGAGTTGGGCGAAAAACTTTATGATTTTGGTATAAAACTTGGTGTATTATTCCAAATTCAAGATGATATTTTAGATGTAACTCAAACGAGTGAAGAAGCTGGAAAGCTAACTAATAATGATGAAGACAAAAATAGTTTTGTAACTTTAATAGGACTCGAAGAGTCTTTAAAAGAAGCGAATGTTTTAGCAGATGAACTCGAAGATGAGTTGAACAACTTTGATGAGAATTTAAAAGAATCACTCTCATCACTACTTACAAAATACATAAACAGACATAGATAAGGAAAAATATATTATGGGTAATCAGATGCGTCAAAAAATGGCAGATACAATTAGGTTTTTAGCGGCAGATATGGTTCAAGCAGCAAATAGTGGACACCCGGGTGCACCGATGGGGCTTGCTGATATTGCAGTGGTTTTAAGTGAACATATGAATCATAACCCTAAAAACCCTTCATGGTTAAATCGTGATCGTCTTGTATTCTCAGGCGGACACGGTACAGGTCTTATATACTCACTATATTATCTTTGGGGATATGGATTAGAATTAAACGATTTAAAAAATTTCCGTCAACTAGACTCTAAAACTCCAGGACATCCGGAATACGGTCATACTGAAGGTGTTGAAATAACTACAGGTCCACTTGGTCAAGGTATCGCAAATGCAGTTGGTTTTGCAATGGCTTCAAAGTTTATGGGCGCTCAAGTAAATAGCGAGACTGCAGCCATGATTGACCATAATGTATATTGTTTATGTGGTGACGGTGACTTGGAAGAGGGTATATCTTACGAGGCTTGTTCAATAGCAGGACATAATAAACTGGATAATTTAATTCTTATTTACGATTCAAACCGTATAACTATCGAGGGTTCAACAGAACTTAGCATTTCAGAAGATATCCGTGGAAGATTTATATCTCAAGGTTGGGATGTGTTAGAGTGTGACGGTCATAATTTTGATGAGATTGACAGTTCTATTACAACTGCTAAAGCAAATACAAAACCGACTTTAATAATTGCAAACACAGTTATTGCCAAAGGTGCGGGTGAGTTAGAAGGTTCGCACCACTCTCATGGTGCACCATTAGGTGATGATGTTATCAAAAAAGCTAAAGAGGCTGCAGGTTTTGATAGTGAAAAAAGTTTCCATGTAGATGAAGATGTTATGGCACGCTTTCGTTGTGCTATAGAAGATGGTGATTTAAAAGAGCGTGAATGGATACACTCTCAAAAAACTATGCCTTTAATGGAGCAAAATGAAGCTCTTGAAGCACTTCAAAATCCAGATTTTTCACGCATTCAGTGGCCACAATTTGAAAAAGCGGAAGCTACTCGTGGAACTAACGGAAAAATCATGAATGCTATTGCAAAAGCGATCCCAAGTTTTATAGGTGGAAGTGCTGATTTAAGCCCGTCAAACAAAACAAACTTAAATGATATGGGTGTATTTCCAAAAGGTAGAAATATCTACTTTGGTATCCGTGAGCATGCGATGGCTTCTATAGTAAATGCAATGGGATTATATGGTGGACTCTTACCGTTTTCTGCTACATTCTTTGTATTCTCAGATTATTTAAAACCATCTGCTCGTATAGCGGCACTAAGTGGAATTCAGCACTTTTTTGTATGGACTCATGATTCTATCGGTGTAGGTGAAGACGGTCCAACTCACCAACCAATCGAGCATCTTTCACAGTTCCGCGCGCTTCCTAACTTCTATGTATGGCGTCCTGCTGACGGTGCAGAAAATGTTGAAGCTTGGAAAACTGCACTTGGCATGAAAAATTCTCCGAGTGCATTTGTATGTTCCCGTCAAAATCTCTCAGTATTACCTAAGGCCGTAAGCGGTGAAGCTGCTAAGGGTGGTTACTTACTTGCATCTGATGATAATGCGGTTATTACACTTATGGCATCAGGAAGTGAAGTTGAACTTGCTCTAAATGTTAAAGTAGCACTAAATGAAAAAGGCGTACCTGCAAATGTAGTATCTGTTCCATGTTTTGATCTTTTAATAGAGCAAGATAAATCATATATTGATTCTATAA
>JAPHSI010000152.1 GCA_026193155.1 Sulfurimonadaceae bacterium
AAAAAGCTCAACTCCAAAAATACCTTGACCGCCTAAACCGTCTGTAATACGTTTTGCAATATCTTGAGCATTCTCTAAGGCTTTTGGGCTCATCTGCATCGGCTGCCATGAAAATACATAGTCCCCATCACGTTGCTCATGCCCGATAGGTTCACAAAAAACTGTCTCTTTGCCGTTTCTTGCAGTAAGAAGTGTAATCTCATAATCAAAATCTACAAATGCTTCAACTATAAGCTCACTTGCATCACCGCGAGCTTCTTTTGCCTCTTCCCAAGAATGAGGAATATCAGCTTCGCTTTTCGCAACACTTTGACCGTGACCTGATGAACTCATAACAGGTTTTATAACAACGGGAAAACCAAGTTCCTTCGCTGCTTCTAAAAGCCCATCCTCTGTTGTTACAAATTTATAAGGTCCTGTTTTAAGTCCCAAATCTTCCGCGGCAAATGTACGGATATTTTTTCTATTCATTGTTTTAGAGACTGCATCTGCATTAGGAATAACATTAAATCCTTCTTTCTCTGCTTCAAATAATGCATCTATAGACAAAGCTTCAACTTCAGGTAAAATATAGTCTGGTTTTTCTCTACGGATTATTTCTAAAATAGCATCTTTATTTTGCATATTTACAACGTATGAGCGGTGTGCTACTTGGTGTGCGGGAGCATTTTCATACTTGTCAACAGCTATAGTCTCAAGACCTAATCTTTGAGCTTCAATAACTACTTCTTTTCCTAGCTCACCTGAGCCGAGTAACATAACTTTTTTTGAGTTTGATTTAAGGGGTGCAGAGAATTGCATATAAATTCCTAATGTAAAATAATTAGGAAATTATATCAAAATAGGATTATTACTGTTTTAATCCTATAAGAGTTTGAAGTAATTGGTCAGACGTTGTAATAGTTTTACCGTTTGCTTGGAAACCACGCTGAATAATTATCAGTTGCGTAAGTGATCGTGAAAGGTCAACATTTGAAGCTTCAAGTGCCGATGCCTGCATAAATCCACGTCCTGCCGTTGCAGCTGTTCCTATAATAGGCTCACCAGAGTTGGCTGTTTGAATATAAACATTTCCACCCTCAGTTGTAAGACCTTCATTATTTGTAAATTTAGCCATACCAATTTGAGCAAGACCAAAACTTCTACCATTTGAGAATGAACCGATTAAAGTACCGCTTTGATCAATTCTAATACCAACTAAATCACCACCCGTATAACCATCTTGACTTATTCCTGATGTAGTTGACTCACTGTCATAACTAGTCATACCCTCAAATGATCCGGCTGTACCAAAAGAAAGTTTAACTTGTTGACCTGATGCAGAACCATTGTTACCGCTAAATGAGATATTCGGTGGATCAAAAGAAGCTAGTGAACCATCGTTGTTAAACCTTACTGAACCTACTTTTTCATCATATGGTGCAACAGTATCTATAGTAGCAGGTGAAGGTACTGAAATTTTCATAGCCCAAGTAGATCCCGTATTTGAATCTAATGCCGTTTTTCTAAACTCCATTCTAAGTGTGTGTTTAGAACCCAGTGAATCATATATATCAATAGAACTTGAGTGTGTAGCTACATTTAAACTTTGAGACCTTGCCTTGCCACCTGAGGCAACATTTAATACTCCACTAAGTCCTGTCACAGAATCACTAAAACGAGGATTTTCTACTACACCTGATCCATCCATAGATGTAATAGCTGTAACTTGTAAATTAATATCATAATCTTCCGCTGAACCACCCGGGTTTTCTATCTCTATCTTCCCTGAATCACTTACTGCAACCGTAATATTGTTAAGTAAGCCATCATTATCAATATCTCTAGCTTCATTCTCTAGTGCTTCACGAAAGTCTGCAACTGTTGTAAATGTTTTATCCTGACCTGCTAAAGTTGTTGCACTAGTTGGGTTATACTGGTATCTATATGCCGTTTCTTCAACACCTTTTGTGCTTCCCACAGCAAAACCTGAAGAATCTGTAGCACCGACTGCCGTTAAACGGATATTATGTGAAGATGATTCACTGTTATTATTATTTACCAAACTCATTAAACCTGTGACACCGTCATATGAAGCATTAATCCCCGTTGTGGAAGATTGTGCGTCAATAGCCGCTTGAAATACAGCTGCATTTTGCGCTGCCGTATTAGTTGCTAAGGTAGGCTGAGTCGTAATCTGTTTTGTTGAACCATCATCAAGAGTAAAAGTTATATCTAGCTGTTGACTCCCTGCTGCTACTGCTGCTACACCTGTTTTTGTAGATGATCTAAATGATGCCCAAACACCTTGATCTTCTTGTAGGGAAAAAGCTTGTCCACTTTCATTAAACATAACACCTAGGTCACCTGACTCTATCGGGTTACCGTTTGCATCAAGAGCAGGTGGTGTAGGAGCAGCAGGTGCCGGTCCACTTGGAACTGCATATGCAGGAGATATACTGCTAACTTCAGTTCCAGAGTTTAAATTCGCTTTTAACGTTATTCCCTCTGTCGCAGAAGCTGGTGTAGTTAATCCAGGTGCTATATTTATACTTGTTATTGGTGCTGTTGAGTCAACTTTTCCTGTCGTTTCATTCCTTAGCCAACCTTGTGCAATAAAACCGTTGTTATCAACAAAGTTACCATTAGCATCGAATTTAAAATCCCCTGAACGAGTATATTTATACGTACTACCGGCATCGGGAGATACAATAAAAAATCCGTCCCCTTGAATAGCGACATCTGTATTTTTATCAGAGTTTTGAACAGAACCTTGAGAGAAGATTCTAGTCATAGAACTTACAGTTGTTCCTAGTCCCACTTGAACTGGATTTTTACCACCTAAATCTCCTTGTGGAGCTGTGGCAATAGCTTTAGTTTGAGCTAAAAGATCTGAAAAATTTGCACGAGAGTATTTAAAACCTACTGTATTTACATTGGCTATATTGTTAGATTCAACATCCATCGCAACTTGATGTGACTGTAGACCGGATACGCCGGAAAAAAGTGATTTTAACATTTTAAATCCTTTTGAATCTATCCCCTTTTGAGATAGTTATCTTAGTAAGATGTATAAAGCATTAAGTGTTCCAACTTAAGTAAATTTAGGCATCCATTTCTAAAGCTTTTTGCATCATTTCATTAGCTGTTGAAACTGATTTAGAATTTGCATCGTATGAACGTTGATATACTATAAGTTCAGTTAAAGCTTGTTCCATAGCTACATTAGAATTTTCAAGTTTGTATGTCATTACTTTTGCACCGCTTATGTTATTCCCAGATTCGTCTTGCATAAAAAAAGGATCCCCACTATTTACAGATTGCATAAAATTTGCACCGCTTGCACGGTCTAAGCCTTGATCGTTTCTAAAATGAAAAACGGCTATTTGTCCAACTGATGACTGATAACCATTTGAAAATGTCGCTACAACTTCTGCATCTGAATTAATATCATATCCAACCAAATCACCGCCTATACTACCATCAGACATAGAAGAAGATGTTATTTCCGTATTTCCGATTGCCGTAATACCGTTATATGATGAACCTAAGCCTATCTCTACGGCTGAGCCGTTATTATCAATAGTAGTTAGTGAACTAGATATCAATAAGCCATCTGAATCAAATTTGACTGAACCTGTCTTTGAATCATAAACAATACTGCCGTCTGAATTTTCAGTTCTTGCAGTCACATCCCACTGAGTACCGGGCTGTACTTGAGGATTTGATTTACTAAAAGAAAGATTTAAATAGTTTAGATTACCTTGAGCATCAACTATATCTGCTCCCATTGTTCTAACTTCATCCTCTATCCCTATATTTCCAAAAAACTTTACGGAAGTTGTCGCTATAGAAGGATATGTCAATGTCTGTGGAAAACTGAGTTTTTCAACTTCTCCAATATCACCCAATCCAACTTCACCCACAACATCCGTAATGGTATTTGAGTCAAAGTCGATATTTCCACCCATAGTTCCAAGTACATGGTAACCTTCTGAAGTAACAAGATTTGAGTTGCTATCGAACATAAAATTTCCGGCACGGGTATAAAAGTTTCCTGTTGGATTTGATACACCAAACCATCCTGCACCATCAAGTGCCATATCCGTACTTCTTTCAGATAAACTATATGAACCATTTCCTAAGACCATCGAACTAGCTTGTATCTGAGTACCAATTCCTACACTAGAAGGGTTTAAAGAATCTCCACCTTGTGATACCATTGCATCTTCAAAAAGATTTGAAAACTCTGCTTTGTAAGCACGAAAACCGGTTGTTGATATATTTGAAATATTATTTGCAGTAATATCAATAGCTGTTTGTCCTGCACGAAGACCAGACAGACCAGAATAAAAAGCTTGAGTCATCATAATATGATATCCTTAATATACTTCTACAACATCAGCTAATGGAACATAACTAGACCCAAGTTTAACATAGGCCTCTCCCTCTTCAAATCTTATAGATTCAATTGGGTATGCTCCTAATCTAGAAGTATTTTTCTCTCCGTTTGAACTATAATAGACTGAATTTACCCTATAAATACCACTATCAACGGAATTACCATTTGAGTCTTTTCCGTCCCAATCAAATTGATATACACCTGCTTCCATTTTCTCCGCTACATTACCATCTTCATCTTCAGGCATTTCAATAGGGATTGAAGCAATAGCATTACCTTCTAAATCAGTTATATCAACTGTCCCGTTAGTAATATCCTCTGAAAAATAAATTTCAAAAGAACTAGGAGTACCCTCATCATGTTTAATGGCATCACTACCAAGATCTGCTCTTTTTCCAATTGCTGATACAGTAGAGAACTGTTGTGCATTTGATAAAGAAGCAGCTAAATCATCTAAGGCTTTATTTGTATTTTCAGCTGATTCTAATGAGGCAAGTTGTGAAGTTTGGGTTAAAATCTTTTCACTGTCCATAGGTTCTGTCGGATCTTGATACTGGAGTTCAACCAATAAAAGTTTCATAAAATCATCTTTACCTAGTACACTTTTATCTTTTGTTGTAACTGTCTCGGCATATGTACCGTTTGTTGCTAAGTTTTCACCAATTGAATTAATTGCCATAATATATCCTTTATGCGTAGCTTGGAACTACGATTTCAAGTGAGCTTAAAATCTCTTCATTTTTATCTTCACTGTCAAACTCTTGAAGCATTCTATACTCTTGTCTAGCTTGTTGGTTTTGTTGCTGTGAGCTTTGTTGTTGCTCACCATTAAAGTTCAATGTAGCATTTTGTATTCCACTATTATTTAACTGAACTTTCAGATCATTTGCATTCATTGCCAGTGCATTTATAGCTACATTGTTTGAGCT
>JAPHSI010000021.1 GCA_026193155.1 Sulfurimonadaceae bacterium
GCTATGGCAAAAAGTGCTAAGGGGAGTTGAAATATACGATTTGCATAGTAAAGGTAAGAAATTGAGCCCGTTACTAAAAATGAGGCTAGAAAAGTATCTAAAAAGGCAGAGATTTGTGCAGTTGAATTACCCCACATTGCAGGAAAGAATTGACGTTTAAATTTTTTAGTCTCATGAGTTATTTTTTTAGATTTAACTCTTAAATATTTTATACCGCCTACTATTAAAGGAAAAAGACCTAGTTTTTTAATAGCGATGAGATGCACAAGCAATTGTAATATACCGCCTATAACTACACCGTAACTTAAGTAGTATACTATCTCGGGATGAGTCTTGTTTTGTGAAAAATATAAAGCTCCAATCAGTGATAGGTTTAATAAAGCAGTTGAAAATGCAGTTGTTGCAAAGTGATGCTTGTACTGAAGCATTGTACTTAAGAAAGTCACGGCAAATATAAGAGGCAGATACCAAAAGTTTATTGCAACATATACAGAAGCTATATTAATTGTTTTTGCATCAAAACCAACAGCTATCGCTTTTGTGGCGAGATGTGGAAATAAATTTACCAAAAGTGTCAGAATCAAAATAATTGAGATAAAAACTAAAAATATATTTACTAAAAAAACACCCTTATGTAGTGAACGCACAAAAGCAGGGATAAAGACTTGGGTAAATGCACCTTCGGCAAATATGCGGCGAAACAGATTTGGAAGTTTAAAAGCAATAAAAAATATATCACTATATACATTTGCACCAAGTGCAGATGCAGTTAACAAATCTCTCAAAAATCCTAAAATTCTGGAAAAAAGAATTCCAAAACTGTTTGTAAATATGGCTTTAAACATTGGTATTATTATTGCTTCTTATGCTTGTAATTAAAATAAATAGTTATTTTTACGATATTTTAACAAAGATATGATTAAAATATAGTGTTTAATTTAAGATGGATGGATATATGGCATTTTTTGGTTCTAGTGACAAAGAAAAAAATACAACAAAAAAGATTCGGACTACAGTACTTAAAACACCTAATGTAGCTAAGGAACTCGTGTCATTAGCTGAGAGTAACGGTGTTAATGTAAATAGTTTGGATTTTAATATATTAGATATGCAAACATTTACCAGAATGAATGACGGTAAAAAAGAGAGTGAATGGGAAGAAATTTCCAATGATGAGTTATATGAACTAGACGATGCCAGTGCTCTTATGAATAAGAAATTTCAAATTAAACAAGTTTATGAAATTGAGATATTTACAAAAAATACAGAAGAAGATAAGTTTAAAGATTTTAATATAGCTGTTGGAGCTAACCCTTCAAAAAGCAAGATTTATTTAAGTATTAAAGAGGGTTCAAAACTAAATTATTTTAAAGATTTTGAGCAAGAGATTACTATGCTCATTAATAATAAAAAAGTTCGAGCGGGAATTTTAATAAATATTTTTGATGAAATGCTTCGTGGAACAATCTCAAAATTATCTTCAAAGGTAAAAGTTGAAGAAAATCTGGTATATGAAAAAAATGACACACTTCTGATTGCTGAGGGTATTGAACCGGTACCAACTATAGATGATGAACTTATATTACATTATGAAGAAAAAGAAGAGGCAAGTGAAGAAGATAAAGTTGACTATAAAAAGCGTGGATTTATCAAAAATGTTTTTAAAGATGAAGTATTAATAGAGTATATAAAACCTAAAAAAGGTGTTGATGGAAGAAATTGTAAAGGTGAATTTATACCGGCATTAGAACCTCAAGAAATAAATGTTCCTGAATTTAATATTGATGATACTATTACAAAAAAAGATGAAAAAGACAGTATAAAGTATTTAGCTAAAGAGAATGGGTATATTACTTTTGAAGATAATACATATTCTATTAAAACAGATTTAGATGTTGATGCAATTAGTTTTAAAACTACAGGGTCAATACAAGCAGGATTAGATTCAGAAGTAAATATGAATGTTAAAGAAGTTGATTTTGACAAAGATGCAGTCGGTGCAGGTATGGATGTTGAAGTCACCGAGATTGATATTGAGGGTAATGTCGGTCCAAACTCAACAGTTTTTGCTAAAAAAGCTACTATTGGCGGACAAACTCATAAAACTTCAAAAATAAGAGCTGATAATGTAGATATTAATGTTCATAAAGGTAGAGCTTATGGAAAAAAAATACATATATCAAGACTTGAACACGGTGTAGTTGATGGAGATATAGTTGACGTAGTACAAGCCATAGGCGGTGATATTCGCGGTAAAGAAGTACATATAGAGATATGTGGCTCATACGTAAAAGCAACATCTCATAAACTAATAGAAATTCAAAAATTACAAGGTCAAGAGAATACCTTTACAATAGACGCATTGCTTAAAAAAGATAAACGACAAAGTAAAGAAAAAAATGAAGAAGAGATTGCAGGTCTGGAAACGGATATTCGTGATATAGGTAAAGAGATTCAAAAATATTCGCAAACTATTGAAAAAAACAAAGCTTCTTTTACCGAGTTGAAAAAACGTTTAATCCATTATAAGAAAAACGGTATAAAGATGCCGAGTTCGTTTGTTGAAAAATATAAACAGTTTTTAAAAATTGAAAGTCATCTTGAAAGTATAAAAGAAGAACTTAAATTTAAACAAGATAAATTAAATCTATTAACTACCCAAACAGCTTCTTTTCAAGATAATATAATGGATGCAAGAATAGTAAATCATGATAGATGGACTGGATATAATAAACTAATATTTAAGTTAATAGACCCACCTGTAGAGATTGTATATGAACCACAAGAAGGATCTGAAGGAAAAATTTTTGGTTTAATGGAAGATGATGACGGTGGTTATTCGATTCAAGTATTAAAAGAGATGTAAATTAAAATAAAAAGTAGAATATGATAGTAGGAATAAGTGGAAATATAGAGTATAAAGAACCTAGTTTTGTGCATGTAGATGTAAATGGAATAGTATATGAAGTTTTTATATCATTGCAGAGTTTTTCGGCACTCTCAAATGATAAGGTAAAACTGTTTACAAGCCATATTGTTCGTGAAGATGCACAACTTCTTTACGGTTTCATAGAAAAGAGCGAAAAGAAGCTTTTTGAGAGATTAATTAAACTAAACGGTGTAGGTCCAAAAGTTGCAATGGCTATATGCTCAACCTATACTCCAACTCAGTTTGCAACTATAATCAATAATAAAGATTTAAACGGAGTTAAAAAAGTCCCTGGAATTGGACCAAAAAGTGCAGGGCGTATTTTGGTTGAGCTTGCAGGCTTTGATGAAGAGTTATTACAAAACTCAAGTGAGTCACCACAAAGTGCATCTATCTCCCAAGCAACGGAAGCACTTGAGTCATTAGGATTTAAAAAAGATAAAATTTCAAAAGCATTAAGTGCATGTAGTAGTGATGATACAGCTTCTCTTGTTAAAGAGGCTCTGAAATTATTACAAACAATTTAGCTATAAAGTAAAAATGATATAATAAGCTTTTTAATATTTTTGGAGAAATAAATGATAAAAGTATATGGCATACCGACTTGTGGTAGTGTTAGAAATGCGAGAAAATTTTTTAAAGACAATGCAATAGAAGTAGAGTTCATAGATTTTAAGAAAACTACTGTCGGATGTGAAAAAGTCGACGAATGGTTAAAACATATTGATATAGAAAAACTTTTTAATTCAAAAGGTACTAAATATAGAAACCTTAAGTTAAAAGAGTTAAACCTGGATGCTGACGGAAAAAAAGAATGGCTATGTAAAGAAAATATGCTGTTTAAAAGACCTGTCATAGAGTACAATAATTCAGCAATGGTCGGCTGGAACGAAGAAGTATATAAAGACACTTTTATAAATTAAGGATTATATTTGAAATTAACAATTTTATTTGGCGGTGCAAGTTTTGAACATGAAATTAGTATTGTCTCAGCTATCACTCTAAAAGAAAAACTTAGTGGGTTTGATTTAAACTTTATTTTCTGTGATCAAGACCATACTTTTTATAGTATAGATGCTAAAGATATGAAGGCTAAAACTTTTTCAAGCTCTAAACATAAAAAGATGCCTGTGCTTACTTTAATAAACGGTGGCTTTTCTCAAAAGAAAATCCTTGGTTCAAAAGAACATACAGGCGTTGTACTAAATCTTATACATGGTGCTGATGGTGAAGACGGTACTATAGCCGCACTACTTGATTTTTATGCAATAAAATATATTGGTCCACGTATAAATGCAAGTGTATTTTCATATGACAAGAGATATACAAAATGGTTTTGTGAAGCCAGAGGTATAAAAAGTGTTAATTATGAAATGTTAAGTTCAGATGAACAAAAAGATGTATCAATCCCTTATCCTATTATAATTAAACCTGCACGTTTAGGAAGTTCTATAGGTGTTAGTATAGTTAAAGATGAGAGTCAGTTGGATTATGCATTAGATACTGCCTATGAATTTGATAAAAATATTATTGTTGAGCCATTTATAGAAAATGTCAAAGAATATAATGTAGCAGGTTATATGGCAGACGGAGAGATTCACTATTCTATAGTTGAAGAGCCGCAAAAAAATGAATTTTTAGATTTTGAAAAAAAATATATGGATTTTTCACGTTCAAGTCAAGTCTTAAAAGCCGATATATCTGATGAACTAGAAAGTAAATTAAAACAAAATTTTTCAAAAATATATAAAAATATGTTTGAAGGTGCATTAATCAGATGTGACTTTTTTGTAGTTAATGATGAAGTGCTTTTAAATGAAATAAACCCAATTCCCGGAAGTATGGCGAACTATCTTTTTGAAGACTTTAGAGGCTCTTTGGAAAGACTTTCAAACTCACTGCCTCATTCAAAAAGAGCAAAAGTAAATTATGACTATATACACTCAATTAATAGTGCAAAAGGGAAATAATGGCAATAAAGTCAATTCAATATAAACAACATACTATAGATATTAGCTACGAGATTGTAAATCCTGAGGCAAAAGTAGATATGATTGTATTGCATGGCTGGGGAAGCAATAAAGCTTTGATGAAAAAATCGTTTGCTAAGTATATGGATAGATTTAGACACATATATATTGACCTTCCGGGTTTTGGTGGGAGTACATGCAATCAAGTCCTTCAGACTAATGATTATGCACGTATTGTTGAGTTATTGATGATTCATTTAAATGCAGGGAAAGATATAATTATTGGGCACTCTTTTGGCGGAAAAGTAGCTACTTTTCTTTCTCCATCAGTATTGGTATTGCTCTCAAGTGCTGGAATAGTTTGGCCAAAATCATTAAAAGTAAAAGCTAAAATAGCTGTTTTTAAAACCCTAAAAATATTAGGGCTCTCAAAGCTTCGTTCACATTTTGTAGCACAAGACGCAAAAGAATTAAATGAACCAATGTATGAAACTTTTAAAAATGTGGTAAATGAAGATTTTACATATGAGTTTGAAAACTATAGTGGTAAAGCTTTGGTATGTTGGGGAGATAAAGATACAGCTACACCGTTAAAGTCCGGATATAAGATAGATGAACTTATTAAAGACTCAGAATTTGAGCTTTACAATGGTGAGCATTATTTTTTTATGGATCATGCAAGTGATATATCTAAAAAAATTGAAGAAACATTTTTAAAGACATTGGAAAACAACTAGATGCAAGAATATGAAGTATTAGCTAAATTTGTAACGAACGTCCTATTAGTAACAGCCTTAGGTTGGTATCTTATAACTAATTTACAGTGGTATAATTATAAACTTTCACGTGTGATACTAAAACATCATAAACCTCAGTGGCACTTTTTTTATTTTATAATACCTTTTATAGCGTACTATACAACAGGTATGTTTTTTCTAATATTTTTTTATTTTGCAGTACTTCCTAGTCTTTTCTTATGGCATAAAAAACTAGATAAAAAGCTGGTACTGACTTGGCGTGTAAAACGTTTTTTAATGCTTTTAATATTTTTGACTCTTTTTCAAAATATAATCTGTACTGTTAGGGATGCTTGTGAAATTTATGGAGTTTTTCTGCCTATATCAATTGCATATATTGGAAGCTATATAATAGAAAAGTATCTGTTTATAGAGTATAAAAAACGAGCTAAGGCAAAAATAGAATCAATAAACAACTTGCAAATAATTGCCGTAACAGGTAGTTACGGTAAAACTAGTATGAAAAATTTTATGACACAGATATTATCAAAAAAATATAAAGTTTATTCAACTCCTAGAAGTATAAATACACTTAGTGGAATTATGGGTGATATAAACAATTCTTTACCTATGGATACTCAAATATATATTTGTGAAGCCGGTGCACGTGAAAGAGGTGATATATATGAGATTACAACATTCTTAGAACCGCAAATAATTGTAGTCGGTAAAATTGGGCTTGCTCATATAGAGTATTTTAAAACTTTGGAAAACATAGTACGTACGAAATTAGAGATTATTCAATCTCCTCGACTAAAAAAAGCATTTGTATATAAAAATGTGACTAATGAACAACATGATAAAGTAGAGTTTTTTGGCGATGATATAAAAAATATATCTGCAACTCTTGAAGGTACGGATTTTGAGTACAATAATAAAAAGTACCATACAGATGTACTTGGTTCATTTCAAACAATAAATATTGAAGCTGCTATAAAAATAGCCAATGAATTTGAGATGAATGAAGATGAGATTAGAGAAGCCATATCAAAACTAAAACCAATTAGTCATAGATTAGAGATGATAAATGCAGGCGGAAAAATAATTCTTGATGATGGATATAATGGAAATATAGACGGGATGCTTGAATCTATAAGATTATGTTCTTTGCACGAAGGTGGTAATAAAGTAATAGTTACTCCGGGACTTATTGAGAGTAGTGAAGAACTTAATTTACAGTTATGTAATGCTATAAATGATGTTTTTGACATTGTTATAGTTACAGGTAAACTTAATGCTACACTTTTTGATCAAAATATTCATGTAAGACAAAAAACAATTTTACATGATAAATCAAAATTAACTGATATTTTGGCTTCTCAAACAAAAAGTGGAGATATTATTCTTTTTGCAAACGATGCACCGAGTTTTATATAGATAGCTGATGCACTATATAGATAAAATAACAAAATATTCAGGTTATTTTACGGCTTTAGTATTAGTTATTTTGGTTTTGCTTGTTGTTTATGATGCAGGGATGCGTTATATCTTTTCCTCCGGTTCTATAGCGTTGCAGGAATTGGAGTGGCATCTATTTGATGTTATAATCTTGTTTGGTATATCGTATACCTTAAAACATAGTTCTCATGTTAGAGTAGATGTTTTTTACAGCTCTTATTCTGAGAAGACAAAAAATATTATAAATATAATCTCTTCAGTTTTTTTTATTTTGCCTTTTTCACTTTTGATTATTTATATAAGTATAGATTTTGTTTTATTATCTTATGAACAAAATGAAGTCTCATCTAATCCTGGAGGACTAGAATATAGGTTTTTAGTCAAATCCTTACTTCCTTTATCTTTTGTATTTTTAATTCTGCAAACTCTTTCTCATATAAAACTTGATTGGAAAAATAAAAAATGATTTCCTTAATCATGTTCTTAGTGGTTTTATTTTTTTTACTGCTTGGTATACCAGTGGCGTTTGTTTTTGGAACAGTAGCAATTATCTTTGCTTTGTTTTCTCCTGAGCTAGGCTTAGATGTATTCTCAATTTTACCTTTTAGAATCTTTGGAATAATGTCAAATACGACACTAATGGCAGTACCGTTATTTATAGCGATGGGTTTAGTTTTGGAAAAATCCAAAATGGCTGAAAATCTTTTAATCTCGATGAGTGCACTTTTTAAGAATGTAAGAGGAGGCTTGGCTGTAAGTGTTGTAATAGTCGGTGCTATGCTTGCAGCATCTACGGGTATAGCATCTGCGAGCGTTGTAATGATGAGTGTTATTGCTCTGCCTTTGATGCTAAAAGCAGGATATAATAAATCACTTGCATCCGGAACTATTGCGTCTTCAGGGACGCTTGGCTTAATAATCCCTCCATCAATCATATTAATTATACTTGGTGATGTAATGAGTGTAAGTGTAGGTGAATTGTTTATGGGGGCTATTTTACCAGGTTTGGTTTTAGTTGGTCTGTATATACTTTATATACTGATATATTCATACATAAAACCAGAAGTAGCACCTATTTACCAAAATGTTGAAAATGTAAGTTTAAAAGGTATTTTATTCTCAATAGTCCCACCATTGATGCTTATGATGGCAGTTTTAGGTAGTATATTTACGGGGATTGCATCTCCAACCGAATCAGCTGCATTTGGAGTTTTAGGTTCAGTTATACTAGCAAAACTAAATAAGTCACTTGACTTTGAAATGATAAAATACGCCTCTCTCGAAACTGTAAAACTAAGTGGTATGATATTTATGATTTTAATAGGTGCTACAGCATTTTCACTTGTTTTTAACGAGCTTGGTGGAACTGATATGGTATTAGAGTTTTTTACCCAAGACATAGCTGATGTATGGGCTTTTATAGCTATTGCAATGTTTAGTATTTTTATATTAGGTTTTTTTATAGATTTTATAGAGATATCATTTATCGTCGTACCGATTTTAGTTCCTGTTATGGAAGCTTTTGGAATTGACCCTATCTGGTTTGCCGTTTTAGTTGCACTTAATTTGCAAACCTCATTTTTAACACCGCCTTTTGGTTTATCTCTCTTTTTTTTAAAAGGTGCAGCAGGTGAAACAATTAAAACTATACAAATTTATAAAGGGATAATTCCCTTTATACTTTTACAATTAATTGCGTTAGGTTTGGTTATAATATTTCCAGATTTAGTATTTGCATTCATTTAATTTGTACGTTATAAAGAAGTAATTTTTTATAACTACAAGACCGCTTGGGTCACTCGTGTGTTCTGTGCCATTTCAAAGCACAGAATAAAAGCTTTGCCGTAAACGGCAAGAAAATACAATTTTATAATGTTTTAAAATGGAGAAGCTAGATGGAAGATATTTTATATGCACCTTGGCGTGAAGAGTACATAACAAACGACAAAATAGAGGGTTGCGTATTTTGTCATATAAGTAAAAACGCCCAAGATGATGAAAAGTTGCATGTATTATATAGAGACGAATTCTGTTTTATAGTCATGAATCGTTATCCATATACTCCTGGTCATTTTATGATTATCCCACACTTTCATACAGATAAGCTTGAAGAGTTAGATAGTGAATGTTGGCTTCATATGAGTGCTTTGGCTCAAAAGTGTGTTAAGCTTTTAAAAGAGGGTTTTGGTGCACAAGGTGTAAATATAGGAATGAATCTAGGACGTGCAGGTGGGGCAGGGATAGCTGAACATATCCACATGCATCTAGTGCCTCGTTGGGAGAGAGATACTAACTTTATTACTTCAATCGGTCAAAACAGAGTTTATTCAACTGACTTTGAAAAAATATATAAAAAGATAAAGAAGTTGATATATAATTACATATAGTTCAATAATAATTATGTAAAAAATTGTTATAGTGCACTTTGTCATAAAAATGTTAAAAAGGGTTTAATTTATGTTTTCAAATATGTCAATCAGTCAAAAAATACATATTCCACTTATATTGTCAATAATTATTGGATTTATCATTATTATAGGTAACTATTTTTTTTCTATAAATTCTATGAAAGAGGATGTTTATAACACTCAAAGTAAGTCACTTCAATTAGTTTATCAAAAATCTATGGATAATAAAAGAAATATTGGTTTGACAAATGCTATAAATATCTCTAAAAATTACAATGTAGTTCGTTCCCTAAAAGAGAATGACAGACAAATTGCAATAAACGGCATTAGTTCTTTATCAGGTGAATTTAAAGAATTTACAAGTTATAAAAATATAAAAATACATATACATGATATAAATCTGCATAGTTTTTTAAGAGCATGGAAACCTGAGAAATTCGGTGATGATTTAAGTAGTTTTAGAAAAACTGTAGTTCAAGTTAAAAAAACGAAAAAACCTATAGTAGATATAGAACTTGGTCGTGCAGGTTTAGTCCTTCGTGGTTTAGCACCTGTTATGGAAGATGGAAAATATTTGGGTTCAGTTGAATTTATGCAAGGTTTAAATTCAGTTGTAAAATCTGCTAGAAAAAACTATGGTTATGAGATGGCCATTTTGATGAAAAATGAGTTTTTATCAACAGCAACTGCACTTAAGAATGCACCTAAAACAGGCGATTATGTATTGGCTATAAAAGAAAACGTTGTTAATAAAGAGTTCTTTAACGATCTTAAGAACATAGATATTTCAAATATTCAACAATATCAAATAACCGATAAGTACTTTATTGTGGCTAAGGAGATAAAAGATTTTTCTAATAATGTAGTTGGATTCAGTGTTATAGGAAAAAATATATCTGATGTTGAACATATAGTTTCAAAAAGTGAAGATTCTTTACTTAGACAAGTATATATAATGTTAGTTGTAGATATCTTTATATTGCTGTTTTTAGTGTTGGTTATTCAAAAAGGGGTGTCTTCTCCTTTAAAAGAATTGGAATCTATAGCGACAGAACTATCACAAGGTGAAGCTGATTTATCAAAAAGATTACCTATTAAATCCAATGATGAGATTGGTCATGCAAGTAATAGTTTCAATACATTTTTAGATAAAGTAGAGTCTATTGCAAAAAATGCGGAAAATGATGCTAAAAATGCCGAAGAATCAAAAAAAGAAGTTGAAAAAAGTTTAGAGAGAAACCGCTTGAATTTAGCTCTATCAGATAGTATGATAAAGGGTTCTGTTGATAATGCAAATAATCTAAGAGGAACTATGGAGAATAATGTTAAAAGTATTAATGAAGTAAATACTTTAAATGCTTCAACATCTGAAGTTATTGAAAATGTAACAAAATCTACAAATGAAATAATAAATACTATTGCAAATATTACGAACATGACAAATGAGTCGCTTGAATCTTCAGAACATCTAAATACAAATGTGGAAGAGATTTATAATGTTATAACACTGATAAAAGATATATCTGACCAGACAAATTTACTTGCATTAAATGCTGCTATAGAAGCTGCTCGTGCCGGTGAGCATGGTCGTGGATTTGCTGTTGTTGCAGATGAAGTAAGAAAACTTGCAGAAAGAACGCAAAAAGCTACCAGTGAAGTGGAAGCGAATATCAGCATACTTAAGCAAAATTCAATTACTATGAATGAAAATAGTGAAAAAATTGAGAAATATACACATGAATCTCAGGAAAAACTAGATAATTTTAAAGATACTCTTTATAAAATGGTATCTAATGCTGAAAAAATAAAAGAGGATAATTCAATTATAGGTCATGAACTTTTTTCAAACATGGCAAAACTTGATCATATGATTTATAAAAATTTGGCATACTCTGCTGCATTTGAAGGAAAATCTGATAATTCATTGGGTAATCACAGTGAATGTCGGTTAGGCAAATGGTATGTGAATGAGGGCAAACAAGAATTTGAGATGACTTCATCATTTTCTAAACTTGAAAATCCTCATAAGAAAGTTCATGATAGCGTCCTAAAAGTTATGAATCTTTTAAAAGACTCAAGTGATACTGATGCGAATGAAATTATAGAACTGTTTAAAGAGGCAGAAGCGTCTTCAAAAGAGTTGTTTACATACTTAGATGATATGGTTAAAGAATAACCATATCACTATTTATCTTTCTTTTTTCTTGTAAGTACATATAAAAAAATACCTGCTACACCTAAAAATACTGCTGAACGTATAGTTAATGTTAATAAATCAGTTTCTGGCACTTTTAAAGTCCTTTTATTTTAGTCATTAATGGAATTATAACAAGTAATAAAGATATTTATGTTAAAATTTATTGTAATGGTGAGGGGGAATACGATGGTTAGTGCAAATGATAAGGTTCAAGTTACAGTAAATGGAATAGATATAGATTGGAACCTAAAAACCGGTGAGATGAGTTTTTTAGGGATTGCCTCTACTCTTTTTTGGAATGACCCTTCACTTTTAAATATGTTTAAACCATTGGTAAAAGAACTTGGAAAAGAGATGTTTAATCTTCAGGTTGCACACTCGTCAAGTCTTGGTACAGAAGAAGATTATAATAATATGGTTACACAGTTTGGTAATACATTTGAAGAGGGTTTCTTAAACTGGGGAAAAGCAGTAAGTGGAGCTGGATGGGGTGTTGTTGAATTACCGTATTTTAATAAAGATAAACTTGAAGCGAAAGTAATAGTACGTAATCCTTGGGAACTTATTATGCAAAAGAGTCTGCATCGTGAAGAACGATGGGGTTGCCCATTTTTGCAAGGTAAAATTATTGGTATTTTTAATCATGCTTTAGGTACCACGTGTTGGGCCAAACAGAGCTATAATATAGATGATTGCTATGTTATATTTGAAATTTTTTCCAATGATGATACTATTGAAAATAAGATTAATGAACTTCGTGCCTCTCAAGAAAAACAAAGAATCTTAAATTTACAACTAGAAATAAAAAAAGAGATGAAAGAAAAAGATGAGCTACTTGAGAGGCAATCAATATTAAATAAAGAGCTTAAGGAAAGTGAATTACGTTGGAAATTTGCTGTTGAAGGTAGTGGTGATGGTCTTTGGGATTGGAGTGTAAAAACAAGTGATGTATATTTTTCACGCAGATGGAAAGAGATGCTTGGATTTAGAGAAGATGAAATAGAAGGAAGTCTTGACGAATGGGAAAAAAGAGTCCATCCCGATGATATAGAAAAGGTATTTAAAGATATAAAAAATCATATGGAAGGTAAAACAGAGTTTTATCAGAATGAACATAGGGTTCTTTGTAAAAACGGCTCTTATAAATGGATACTTGATAGAGGTATAATCGTTGAAAAAGATGAAAATGGAGAAGCATTAAGACTTATAGGGACGCATAGTGATATAGATGAGAGAAAAAAAAATCAAGAAGAAATTGAAAAAGCAAATATCAAATTTAGATCACTTTTTAAGTATTCTCTGGATTCTATTCTATTGTTAGATAGTATGAGTGGAAAATTTTCAGATGCTAATCCAAGAGCCTGTGAATTGTATGGATATACAAAAGATGAATTTTTAAGTTTAAAACCTATGGACATTGATGTCGTTCATGATGAAAAACTTATTAGTCAAACACAGCAAAATATTATTAATCAAGGGTGGGATGAATTTGAAACTAAGCATAAGCTAAAAGATGGAACGATATTAGATGTTCGAGTTAACTCTGTTTCTATTGACATGTTTGGTAAAAATTATATATATTCTTCTATTAGGGATATTACAAAAGCTAAAAAAACTGAGCAAGATTTAATAAAAGCAAAAGCTATAGCAGATAAAGCTAATGCGGCAAAATCAGAGTTTTTGGCAAATATGTCTCATGAAATTCGAACACCGCTTAACGGAATTATAGGTTTAACGGACCTTATGTTAAAAACTAAGCTAACAGATAAACA
>JAPHSI010000149.1 GCA_026193155.1 Sulfurimonadaceae bacterium
AAAAGACATATCTTTGCAAGTTACATCACTATATTTTAATATGCATATTATAAAAGCCGACGTAATTTCTCTCGAACAATCGAAAAAGCAATTAGAAGAACAATTACATCAACAACAAAAATTTTTTGAGGCTAAACTTGTTACAGAGGATAATGTAGCAAGAATTGAAGCAGCTATAGCAAATACAGATTACCAAATAGAGGTAAAAAAATATGCTTATGATGAATACTCTTCCCTACTTCGAACATTAACCAATATGGAAATAGATGCTTTAAAACAACAAAGTATAATTGAACCAACTCAAGTTGAAGTTAAAGAGTTGGATTCTATAAAATCTATGCAAGCAAAAGCAGAATCTGTGGGATACAAAGCTGAACAACTTGACAGTTCCAACTATCCGACTGTAACTCTTAGTGATAAATACTCATACTATAAATATGGAGATGATGGACTTGAAAAACTAGGAATCCCAAATGTTGAAAGAATTGAGAATCAAAACGTAATTACACTAAGCCTTAATATGAAACTTTTTGATTTTGGAGCAGCTTCAAAACAAAGAGAAGTTGTTTTATCTGAACAAAATGCACTTTTTTCACAGCTTGCTTATAAAAAGAAAGAAGTAGAAGAGGACATAAAACTAGCTCTTCGCTCAATCAAAAAAGCGAAAAAACTTTTATATGCATCTGAATTGTCTCAAGATGCTTCTAACAGAACATACAACATAGTGCATAAAAAATATAAAGCACGTGTGGTTGACTATGTAAACTACTTAGACGCCCTTAGTAATAAGATTGAAGCAGATGCACAATACAATCGTGCATTTGGTGCACTGCAAATTTCATATGCAAAGTATTACTACTACATTGGACTTGATATAAAGGAATATATAAAATGATAAAAATACTATTAACGACACTTGTTTTAAACTCACTAATTTTTGCACAGGATATTTATGCTACTTTTAATGTTGAAGCAGCAAAAGAATCTAAACTTACTTTATCCTCCAGCGGTATAGTTAAAAAAATATATACAGATATAGGGGATAAAGTTAAAAAAGACCAACTTCTTCTAGAGTTAGATAACGAAGACTTAAAAACTTCTATTTTACTTGAGAAGAAAAAAATAGAATTAGCAAAATTAAATTTAAAATATTCAAAAAAAGCTTATGAACGTATTGTTAAAATTAAGGATGTGATAGATGAAGAAAAGTATGACAATGCTATTTCAAACTACGAACGCTCTCAAATACAGTTAGCACAAGCCAAAGCAAGTCTTGCCAACAAAGAGGCACAGCTAGAAAAAACATATCTTAGAGCACCTTATGAGGGTGTTATAAGCTCCAAAGATATAGAACTTGGTTCTGGTGTCAGCTCGGCTAAGATGGAGACACTTTTTACTCTTATAACACCAAATGAACAAATACTTAAAATTTTGGTTGATGAGAAGTATCTTAAAAAGATAAAAGTAGGACAAATTTTTAGATACAGTGTAGATAGTTCAGACACTAAAAGAGAAGCAAAAGTATCTAAGATATATCCATCAATAAATCCAAAAAAACGCTCTGTTACTTTGGAAGTTCTTGCCAATGATTTAAAAGTCGGTATGTTCGGTCACGGTTATTTAAAGGTTGACTAATGTATAAATTTGCTATAGAGCGTCCAATAACGACATTAATGCTTTTTCTATCTTTAGTCTTTTTTGGCTTTATGAGTTTTAAAAATATGAATACGGTATTGTTCCCAAAAGTTGACTTTCCTATTATTACGGTACAAACAAACTACTACGGGGCTGACCCTGCTACAATAGAATCTAAGGTCACGGAGAAAATAGAAGAAGCAGTATCATCTATTTCAGGACTCGATAAAATGAGTTCTATAAGTAGTGAAAATGTATCTGTAGTTAGTTTAATATTTGATATTGAGGTAGACATAACAGAGGCTGCAAATGATGTAAGAGATAAAATTTCGGCACTTAGCTTGGATTCTGCTATAGAAAAACCTATTGTAAGTAAACTTGATATCGGGGCAGCTCCTGTTCTTTCACTTTTCATCGCTTCATCAAATACTGAAGCAAACAAACTTATGATAGATGTTGATGAAAAAATAAAACCTATGATTGAGCGCCTAAAAGGTGTAGGTAATATCAAAACTATCGGTTACCAAGATAGGGAAATTCGTATATACCCTGATCCTTTTGCACTTAGAAAGTATGGTATCACTACACTTGATTTAGAGAAACTTATCCAAGCTTCAAATATTAAAATAAGCGGTGGAAAACTTGTAGCTGAAAAAAATCAAACTATAGTTAACATACGTGCAAATGCTATGAGCATAGACTCACTTGAGAATTTTGAAATACTTCAAGGTGTTAAACTAAAAGATATCGCAAAAATAAAAGACGGCATTGAGGATGCAAAAAGTATATCTACACTTAACGGAGAACCGGGTGTAATTTTGCAGATTCAAAAGCTATCAGATGCAAATACATTAAATGTTATCAATAGAATCAAAGCCGTAATCCCAGATATTCAAAAAAGAGTTGGAGATAACTATAAATTACAATATTTTAACGATACGTCAGATTTTATCAATAACTCACTAGAACATGTTTTATTTGACCTTATATATGGTGGTATATTAGCAATTATAATTGTATTTTTCTTTTTAAGGAATCTTACGGCCACTTTAGTATCTGCTGTGGCAATCCCAACTTCAATCATAGGTACATTTTTTCTTATGGATATCTTTGGATATGATTTAAATAAAGTCAGTATGCTCGGTCTCACCCTTGCAATCGGTATATTTATTGATGATGCCATAGTTGTCATAGAAAACATATATAAAAAGATGGAAAAAGGACTAAACAAAGTTGAGGCTTCCATTGAAGGTACACGTGAGATTGCTTTTTCAATCCTTGCAATATCAGCTATGCTTTTATCCGTATTTATTCCAGTTAGTATGATGAGTAGTATTGTAGGGCAGTTTTTTAATGCTTTTGCATTCACTGTAGCTATCGGTATCTTTATATCTTACTTTGTAGCTGTTATGCTTATACCGACACTTAGTGCCAGAGTTTTAAAAAAAGGTGAATCAAAATTTTATCATATGACAGAACCAATTTTTGTAGCTATAGACAAGAGCTACGTAAAGATTGTAGGACTTACTATCAAGTATGCAAAAACTACTATTTTAGTGGCTTTTTTAACACTTATCGGAAGTTTTTCCATGGCAGGTATGATAGGTATGGACTTCGCTCCAAAAGAGGATAAAAGTGAAATTGAAGTTACTCTAAAAGCTCCTATAGGTGTGAGTTTAGAGGAGATGGGTCGTCGCAGTGAAGCAATAGCTAAAAAAGTGAAAGAAAATCCATATGTAGAATATACTGCACTAACAGTAGCTTATAACAACACCCAAGATGCACATAAAGCACAAATATATGTAAAACTGATAGATGTCTCAAAAAGAACAACTACTCAAGCTGAGATTATTAGCACACTAAGAGAATCACTCAAAGGTTTTAAAGGTTTTGAGAGAATAGCAGTTGCAGATATACCTAATATCAAAGGTGCTGGAGCAAATGCACCGTTTGTTATGGTACTACAAGGTCCTGATTTAGACGAGCTTCAAGCAGTTGTTAAAAAGATTAAAGACAGAATGGGTAAAAATGAAGGAATAGTTGAAATTGCAGATAATTTTGAAACAGGAAAACCGGAACTCTCTATTGAAATAAAACGTGAAGAAGCTGCAAACTTAGGTGTATCAGTTCAAGAAATAAGTTCAATTATATCTACCATACTCTCAAGTAATAGTGCAATAAGTCAGTTTGAAGAAAATGGAAAACAGTATGATATCACGATGCGTTTTGATGATAAATATAGAAAAAGTGTTGAAGATCTAAAACGTCTTGAGGTAAAAACAGCTGAAGGCAACTTTGTAGCACTTGAAGGTTTAGTGAACTTTGAGAGCACAACGGGACCTGCTTCAATTAACCACTACAACAGACAACGTCAAATAAGTATAGAAGCCAACCTTGCAGGAGTCCCACTTGGTGAAGCAGTTTCAACTGCACTAAAAGGGATAGAAGCAGACTTAGGGGACAATGTAAAGTACAGCTTTTTAGGTATGGCTGAAGAGATGGGAAAAATGGGTAAAGACTTTGGTATGGCATTTGGTTTAGCATTTTTAATGATGTATATAATTTTAGCTGCACTTTATGAGTCGTTACTGCAACCTTTAATCATAATGGTAGCACTTCCATTATCATTTATAGGTGTTTTATTAGCACTTATTCTAGCCGGCAAAAACTTTAACTTATTTACTATGATGGGTATAATCTTACTTATGGGTATGGTTGGTAAAAACGCAGTACTACTAGTTGACTTTGCGAACCAGCAACTTAAAAAGGGGCTTAGTGTGACAGAAGCATTAATTCTTGCAGGAGAGAAAAGACTCCGCCCTATTTTGATGACAACCTTTGCTATGGTTTTTGCAATGCTCCCTCTTGTATTTATGAAAGGTGCAGGATACGAGTCTAACTCACCTATGGCAACGGCAGTCGTAGGTGGACTTATTTCATCTATGATTTTAACACTTCTGATAGTGCCTGCTATATATAAATTTTTAAGTCCGCTAGATATTTGGATGCGAAAGTTTTATGATCTAAATTTTATGAAAGAAACAAAAGATAAATAGTCTTTTAATATAAGAATTTGATATAATCTATAAAATATTTTATGGATTATTTATGAGACTGATTTTCTTTTTTACTTTTTTAACGACTATACTCCTACAGGCATATGAAATAGGTAGGGGTTATAAATTACATGATGCACTTCATTTAGGGGGTTATTTCTCTACTGATTACTCTAATACTAAAGAAAAAAGTCTTTTTAGACTTGATGATGTAGCTTTACTCGCTTATGGTAATTTAAATAATGAATTATCATATTTAATAGAGATGGAAGCTGCTCCATTTTACACTTATGAATACAAAACAGAGAAAGAGACAAAAGACACTTATTTCCATAAAGAAAGACTCTATCTTGATTACAAATATTCCGAAAGTATTAACTTAAGAATAGGAAAACAAATAACACCTATAGGTTATTGGAATTTAGAACCTATAAATGTATTAAGAGAAACAAGTTCAAATCCTATTTTAAGTAGTGAAATGTTTCCAAAATTTTTATCCGGAATTGATATATATGGTTATATTCCAAGTTTTGATTCTATAAGTTATCATATGTTTGGACAAAAAAATAAAGACTTAGATGAAGAATATATAAATATCAAAAATAAACATTTTTTTGGTCTTAGTATAGAAAATGAAAGTAATTTTGATTTTCTATATGGAGGAAGTATAGGCGAATTTATATCTGAAGACAACAAACGTTCTAGGTACCTATCATTTAATTTAAAACATGATGTTGGTCTTTTAAATACTCAAGCAGAAGCCGTAATTAGTAATATACATGATAATAATACAAATAAATCCGATTATAAAATTGCAACGTATATACAACCTATTTATAGAATAAACTCTCAAAACAGTATCGTTGCTAGATATGAGTATTTCAAAGACAATGCACTTAATATCAAACGAAACTTGGGCTTACTCGGCTATAGTTATAGACCTGTATATTCAGTTTCATTCAAAGGTGAGTATCAAATACACTCCAATAGTAATTTAAATAAATTTATAATATCTTTTTCGGTTCTGTTCTAATGAAGTTCTTAAAAATAATATTTTTAATATCAATTACATTTTCATTATATGCTGGTGAATATGCTGTGGTAGTAAACAAAAAAAATAAGATTGATAAAATTTCCAAAAAACAGCTAAAAAATATTTTTTTAAAAAAAAGACACTTTATTGACAATCAAAAGATTGTTGCGATAAATGTATCTGCAAATATGCCACTTAGAATGAAGTTTGAGAAAAGTATCTTACAAATGAGTCGCGAGAAACTAAATAGTTTTTGGACAAAACAACATTTTCATGGAATTTCTCCACCGTTAACACAATCATCGACTAATTCTGTAAAGTTATTTGTAAAAAATGTAGACGGTGCTATGGGATATCTTCCAAAAAACTTGATTGATGACAGTATCAAGGTAATATATGAGTTTTAAACTTAAAACAATTTTATTGGTACTTTCTGTAAGTCTAATACCATATGCTGTAATTATGATTTTAATGGGAAGTACTTTAAAGAAAGAGTATACTGAAAACACTCTACAAGAGATGCAAACACAACTTCAACTTAACGTAGATAGAATTGAACAATATTTAAAAACTCTAAATAGAGATATGCATTTTATGTCAAGAATGGATGTTATGAATGATATCTATTCAAAGGATTTAGATAAAAGAATAAGTTATCTTCTTATGGAAAAAAAGAAGGACTTGGAAATAGAGGGTGATTTTTATTTATTTGATAAAAATTATAAAATAATCGCTTCAAGTAATAAAAATATATTATCTGATTCAAAAAAAATCAATAAATTTATAGATGTTGAGATAATTTCAGGGTTTGACAATACAAAAATTGGCAATCTTATTCTTGATTTCTCTCTAAAAAACTTTACAAAATTTTTTTCAAATACTAAAAGTAGAAATTATTATATTATTGTTGATAAACAAAAAACTTTATTTTTAGAAAAAAAATTTTCAAATGCTCTAAAAGTTCAAATGCCTCTTAAAAATAAAACAAATATTGAGATTGTACTTCAGGAAGACAAAGAAGTCTTTCAAAATATTTTAAAAGAATATGAGGCTTGGTTTTATACCACTTTGTTTGTAGGTGCTTTACTTATAAGTTTGATTGCACTATATTTTTCAAATCGTCTTATTAAACCTATTATTTCACTATCCAAAGCTGCAAATATCATAACTAATAAAAAAGACTATTCTTATCAAGTTGATGTTAATTCAAATGACGAAATAGGAAAATTATCACATTCATTTAATACAATGATTACAAGTATGTCAAATGTCTTAGATGAATTAAAAGCTGAGAGTGAAAACAAAATAAAATTACTTCAAGAACAAAGTAAAAATGAGATGTTAGAAGAGCTCTCCAGCAACCTATCAAAATACTTATCACCTCAACTATATGCATCTATATTTTCTGGTGAGCAGAGTGCTACACTTAGTTCCAAAAGAAAAAAACTAACTGTATTCTTTTCAGATATTGTCGACTTTACAGACACAACTGATACAATGGAATCAGAGGATTTAAGTGAGCTGTTAAATGATTATCTTAATGATATGACACAAGTCGCTCTTAAACATGGTGCTACAGTTGATAAGTATATCGGTGATTCTATTATGCTGTTTTTTGGTGATCCTGAATCAAAAGGTGTAAAAGAGGATGCTATCTCTTGTGTAATAATGGCGTTAGAGATGCAAGAACATATGAATATACTTCATAAAAGATGGATTAACAAAGGTTTTACAAAACCATTCAAAGTTAGGATGGGGATACATACAGGTTATTGTACTGTTGGTAACTTTGGAAGTGAAAATAGGATGGAATACACAATAATAGGTTCAACTGTAAACTTAGCAAGCAGAATTGAGTCTTCAGCAATACCGGGAGAAATATTTATCTCTGAAGAGACACAAATATTAATTAGAGATTCTTTTGAAACAAAAGAAGAACTTAAAATAACACCAAAAGGTTTTAAAAGAGACATTAGTTTATTTAGTGTAAAAAATGAGAACAAAAAAACAAATAAAATTATTTTAAATGAAAAGGGTCTATCTATCGTATATGAACCTGATTTACAAGATGCAACGACTAAAAAAGACCTCAAAAAAACTTTAGAAGAGTTTATTACAAAACTATCTGTCTAGCTATCTCCAACTCTTCATTTGTATCTATGACAAAAATATTTTGAATATCTATATTTTTAGAAATTCTATCTCTTATGTAAGCAGAATGCTCCCCTATTCCACCCGTAAATACCAAGGCATCTACTCTATCCATAAGAGACATATATGCGCCTACGTATTTTCTTACACGTCTAACCATCATATCAAGTGCTAATTTTGATTTTTCATCGTCCGCTTGGATAATAGCTCTTACATCACTTTGTCCACATATACCTTTTAAACCTGACTTTTTATTTAGTATATTATCCATCTCACTGATGTCATAGCCGAGTGTTCTTTGCAGATAAAGAACAATAGCCGGGTCAATATCTCCACTCCTTGTACCCATTATCAAACCCTCTAGAGGAGTAAAGCCCATTGAAGTATCTATACTTTTGCCATTCTCTATAGCACAGATACTTTCACCATTTCCCAGATGCATCGATATTATATTTATCTCATTTAGTGCTTTATTAAGTTTTTTGGCAGCTTCTTTTGCAATGTAGAAATGACTAGTTCCATGAAAACCGTAACGCCTGATTCCATATTTTTCATACATCTCATACGGAAGTGCATACAAAAAAGCCTCTTTTGGCATTGTAGAATGAAATGCCGTGTCAAATACTGCATATTGTTTTAACTCAGGTGCTACTTGCTTTACAGATATAATCCCTTGAAGATTTGCAGGATTATGAAGAGGGGCTAAAAGACTTAGTTTGTCTATTTCTTTTATAACCTCATCAGTGACCAATGTAGCTTTTTTAAACTTTTCTCCACCGTGAACAACTCGATGCCCAATTACATCTAAATCATAAAAACTTACACCGAGGTTACTGAGTTCTTCTATAACTTTGTTTATAGCATCTACATGACTTGTAATCTCTTCTAAATTTAGTTGAAAGATTACGCTTTCATCTCTCATATCAAAGAGTTTAAATTTTAACGATGAACTCCCTGAGTTAATTACAGCTAATTTCATCTTTTTGTCCTGCTTGAATTGCTGTTATTGCAACAGTATTTACAATGTCTTCAACCAAACAACCGCGACTTAAATCATTAATGGGCTTATTTAGACCTTGAAGTATAGGTCCTATTGCCACTGCATCTGAAGAGCGTTGAACTGCTTTGTATGTATTGTTTCCGGTATTTAAATCAGGGAATATAAGTACATTTGCCTCACCTGCGACTTTTGAATTCGGAAGTTTTTTAGCGGCTACGTCTTTATTTATCGCTGCATCATACTGAATAGGACCTTCAAAATCATACTTGTCACACATACCTTTTACAAGCTTAGTAGCCTCTTTTACTTTATCTACATCTGCTCCACTTCCACTATCACCCGTTGAATATGAAAGAAGAGCAACCTTTGGTTCAATCCCGAATGCTTCTGCCGTTTTAGCAGATGAGAGTGCTATCTCTGCCAATTCTTTTGCACTTGGGTCTTGATTTACAGCACAATCTCCATACACTAAGACTTTGGTCTTAAGACACATAAAAAATACCGATGATACTAAGGATACATTTGGTACTGTTTTAATAATCTGAAGTGCAGGACGAATCGTATCACCCGTTGAGTGAACGGCACCGCTAACCATACCATCTGCATAGCCAAGATGCACCATCATAGTAGCAAAGTAGTTTACATGGGTCATTGCATCTGCTGCACCTTCACGTAAAAGTCCCTTCTCTTTTCTCATCTCATAAAAATTCTCTACAAATTTATCCATTAGTTCTGATTTATATGGATTTATAATAATTGCTTTATCTAAATTAAGACCCAGTTTCCCATATCTGTCTTTTATCTCTTCTTTATCACCCAATAAAATTATATTTGCTACATCACGCTTTAAAATAATATCTGCCGCGCGTAAGATTCTGTCATCATTTGATTCTGGGAGCACTATTGTTTTTTTATTGTTTGAAGCTATGTTAAATAGTTTATATTCAAACATTACAGGTGTCATTACATCATTATGTGTATTTTGAATTCGTTTCTCTATCTCTTTAATATCTACGTTATTGTTAAACATACCAAGAGCTAGAGCTATCTTTCTTTTGGAGTTTACTCTTAGTCTTGCGTTTAACTTTGATATATTTTTTGCAGTAGTGTAAGTATCTGTTGTGACTGATAAAACTGGAATATTTATATCGTCAAGTCCATCTATAAGTTTTTTTATATTTGGATGCATATCAAGCTCAAAAGGAAATATTATTCCTGCTATATTTGGATAGTTTTTAGAATAAACTGCACCTAGTATGCCAAGAATTATCTCACTTCTATCGGCAGGTACTATAATCAACTCACCCTCTTCTATACGACCTAAAAAGTTGTCAAGAGAAAGAGCCACAACTTTTGGTGCTTTTATAGCCCGTGAATAATCAAGTTCATCCATCATAATAACTTCAGCATCTAAGCCATCAATTACATCTGCAATACTAAGATAAGTTAGTTCTTCTACCTCAGGAAGAAGATATATATCATCTATATTTTTTATTTTTTTACTTAGAACATTTAGTTGTTTTTCATCTAGTCTGTTTACAAAGGTAGCAAAGTGTGTACAGCCTGCTTGTTTTAAGTTTTCATTTTCAATCATAATATACTCATGTATATCTTGCACACTCTTATCTTTAGCACTTAGTATATTTAATACCGGTGAGCCGAAATTTTGTGCGATAAGTATATTTATGTCAAAGTTAATCGTATTTGTTAAAAATGAGCGTCTTATCCCTTCACATAAAACAAAATCATAATCTTTTTCTAATTTTTTGAACTTTTTTATAAGTAAGTTTATAAGTTCATTTGTTTTATTCTCAGATATCATAGCTTCAACAAACTCTATATCATAACCGTAACACTCATCATAGTTCATATCTAATGAATAACGTTCTTTAATAAAACTAATATCACCATCGGGTAGATTATTTTTAAATATTATAGGTCTAAAAAAAGCTACTTTTGGTATATTTCTCTTAAGTATTTCCATCATCCCCATAGTGATAAACAGAGTGCCTGCATTCTTCTCTTGTGAAGATATATAAAGTGATTTTGTTTTCATATATGGATTATAACATTATGAAACGTTTTTAAGAATTATTTCAAATATAAATTTAATATTAAAAATAATAAATATCTCAAAATTATTAT
>JAPHSI010000112.1 GCA_026193155.1 Sulfurimonadaceae bacterium
AGACGTTACGAATCACGCCTATAATATAAGCCTTCGGGCTTGTATTACTCTACTAATCAACCAAATCTCAAAAATTTTTAAATTTTTCAAATAATCTTATTTATACCCTACTCAGTATACTTTTGTTAATATAGTTTTAAAAAAGAGGATGTTTTGGGATTTAGCAAATGTATATTTTGTCAAAATCATCTTTACAAGCTTTCAGACGGTATGCTTAAATGTTCTTGTTGCAAACGTAAATACAGCCCATCTAAACTTAAACGTGATTTTGCAGTTATTGATGCATTTATAGAAAATATGAGTATTCTTCATGCAAGCATGCAGCTGAATCTAAACTATCAAAGTGTTAAACGTCGTTACGATAAACTTCGTGCATTTAGTATAAATATATGTGAAGATGTTTCTGAAACATTTAAATTTGAAGAATTTGAAGAATACTGCTTTTCTTATAATAGACACAAAAAAGAAACAAATAACCTATTTAAATCATATAACTTTATCACTTTTGCTGCAAAAGAAGGTGTTTATAACTTTACTCTCCCATCTTTGGAACGCTTTAAAGGAAACCTTAGCGAAACCGATGAGCAGATTCATCTTATGAAACGATTTATGCGTAATAGCCATATTGGCAAATTAAAAAATCACGATAACAATATTAATATGTTTTGGGAGTTTTTTGAAAATCATATATCAAGATTTAAAGGTGTAGATGCCAAAAACTTCGGAATCTATCTTAAAGAGGCTGAATTCAAATTCAACCATTCAAAAGAGAAACAAAAAGAATTGCTAAAAATCGCATGGATTGAATCTATGCGATAAATTGGTTTAGAGTTTTAAAAAGTGTAACTTACACCTCCACGAACCATACGTGGTTCAAGTGGATGATAGTGCAAGTCTTCAACCCCTTCGCTTGGCTCACCGTTTAGTCTTGAAGTGTAATAATAATCTATATCATGGTCTTTACTATCAAAAATATTTAACAGCTCCACCCATAGTTTCAACTTTTTAAATTTATACCCGGCAGAAGCATTAAAAATTGTCGAAGAATCAGAACGCTTTTCATTTTTACTATCAAGGGTACGCTTCCCAAAGTGACGCATACGTAGTGATCCAAATATACCTTTTTTCTTAGAATATGAGATTCCGGCCGCTGCCACAATAGGTAGACTCCCCTCAATATAATTACCCTCTTGGATATCATCTTCTTTAAAACGGGAATGACTGTATGCAAGTTCTAAGTCGGCACTGAAGTTATTATTAAACCAGTAATATCCGCTAAATTCTACTCCATAACGGCGACTTGCACGATTTGCTTCTGTTGTACCTGCATCACCCACATACAATAATTCTGAATCAATATCTAATGCCCAAAGTGCTAACGAGAGGTGCATAGAGTCTCTATCATAATACCTTACGCCTATTTCTGCACCGTTTGTTTTAACTAGCAAATCAACTTGATTTACAAGATCGCTGCTTATCGGATCTATATTTATTGTCGCTCCGCGTGCATCATTGGAATGAAAGCCACTTCCTGCACTAAGATATGTCTCAAGCTTATTGTTAAATTCATATATAAGGTTAAGTTTTGGACTAAATATTCCTGCATCATCATTACCGCTGTTAGCTTTTAGTTGAGCATCTACATCTACGAAGTAATGATCATAACGTAATCCAAGAGTAAGAGTTAATGCATCGCTAAACATACCTTGAGCTTGCCAATAAAAAGCGCCTGAACCCTCTTTGACCGAATCATCTCTAACCGTACCCATACGATTGCCTGCAACCGTATGGTATAGTCCCACTTCTTTTATATCATCATAACGAAACTCCGTACCAAAACTATGCATTAAATATATGTCGCTTATTTTAGATTCAAGAGTATACTCGGCATTTAAACCATAAATATTGCGTTTATCTACTTGTTCAAACTCATCACCATTAAGAGGATCTTCAAGAGCATAAGTGAAATCAGATATTAAATACATATCATAATTAACTGCATAGATATTTGCCTTTAGCCCATTACCTTCAAGTGATGCCGAAATACTATAGCGACTTGATTCACCACCTGCATCCGTGTCGATTGAACCATATGTATCTATTAGTCCTGATTTTACCGCACGTAGAGGAATCTGATCGGCTGCGTTCCAGCTATTATCGTATGCCATTAGAGTGATTCCGGTAGTATAATCTCCTAAAGTAGTTGTATATCTAAATAGTGTACTGATTTTTTTTATATCTTCATTTATACCGCTCCATGCTCCATCATAACTATTATGTTCTACCGCACCGTAAAAATGACCGTTCCCGATATCTTCAGATACAATGCCCACTGCACGCAAATAGTTATATTCGCCATATGTTAGAGAAACTTCGTTTTGAGCTCGTTTTTTAAGTGAAAAGTGTGCACTTCCTGCGGCGGAAAAATCACCTGAATCAGCACGATAAGAACCTTTTGCATATTCGATTGTCTCAATAGTCTCAGGGATGATAAAATTAAGATCGGTATAACCCTGCCCATGTCCATGTGTACGCATATTAAGTGGCATACCATCAATATAGGTAGCAAAGTCGGTACCGTGGTCTAAGTTAAATCCACGTAAAAAATACTGATTGGCTTTTCCTGTGCCGCTGTGTTGTGTAACAACCATACCCGGGACAAATTCCAACACCTCTCCCGTACGTAGTAAAGGGCGTTGTTCTATCTCCTTCTCACCCACTATTCCTTCTGATGCACTCAAACTTTCACCCAAAATATTTTGACGATGTCCGCTAATTTCAACAGAATCTAGAGTTACCGTCTCCCCAGCTATTAACGCAGTAGTAAAAAAAAGCAAATACCTTATAATAAAATGCATACTTTTTCCTTGAATTTAAATATGCAAAAATTATATTTATATTATTTGACAAAGCTCTGAAAAAACTTGTTTCTTATATAAAATCAGGACTAGCGCTAATGTTTTAATGAAAGTTCGACAAGTTTTGAAGACAACTCATAATTTGAATCTACTATATCAACACTCTTAATTTTCGTTAGATAACTATTTTCCTCATCTGAATCAACTTTAACTACTATATTTGCAGCAGGACTATACTCTTTTAGTGCATCTATAATAAGTATCTTTTGGTGTTCGCTATGTGCAGTTACTATAATGCTTGAACTCTCCTCTACTTTTAAAGACTCCATAACCGGTCGTTTGTTAAGATGTCCAAAATATGCCATATAGCCAGCTTTCCTAGCCTTAAGTACATGTTGTAGGTTATCCGAAATTATGATAAAGTCAATACCCTTTTCATTTAGTTCTTTAGCTACTGATCTTCCAAGAGTACCAAACCCTGCAATAATAATATGATTTTGTTTATCGATAGGTGTAATAACATCTGCTTCGTAAAACTCTTTTTCAAAAAATGAAGATATTTTATATATATTTGTCAAAATAAAAGGACTTACTATCATAGTTAAAAAAATTATTATCAACAAAAGATCTGCTAAGTCGCTGTTAATAAGTTGTTTAGAAGATGCCATATCAAGTACGACAAAACCAAATCCACTGACTTGTGAAAGGGCGAGAGCTGTTTTAACGGAGGTGTTTGTATCGCTTTTTCTTTTTACAATGAAATAGATTATAATTGTTTTTACAATCATCACCAGCATAAAAAGTAAAACAACTTTGTGAAGATTTGATAAAAGATATGCCATATCTATCTTTGTACCGACACTAAAAAAGAAGATGCTTAAAAGTAGGTTTTTATAACTTAAAATATCCGATTCTACCTTTATATTGTACTTGGTATCGGCAATAAGTACACCTGCTAAAAATGCACCCATTGAGTATGTAAAACCAATCTCATGTGTCAGTATGGACATCCCTATAACGATTGTAAATATAGCACCTAAAAATATCTCTTCTAGCTGTGTATTTGCGGCAAACTTTAACATCGCTTCTACAACTCTTTCACCAATAAAGAAAACAAATGCGATAATAAAAATAAGAGCTACAACTGTTTTTACAATAACCTCTGTTACGGAAATATCCGGACCGTGAGATAAAAAACTTATTAAAAGAAGTATAGGGATTACTGCCAAATCCTGAAAGATTAGTATTCCAACAACTTTTTTACCATATGGAGTTACAATATCTTTAGATTCTTGGAGATAAGGCATAATAATCGCTGTTGAAGATAATGAAAATGCCAAAGAGATAATAATAGATGTTTGAGCATCCAAACCAAATATATAAGAACAAAATACAAAAAATAAAACCGAATTAAAACTCATCTGAAAAGCACCGGCAATAAAGATGCTATCTTTCATCTTTTTTATTTTTTTAAAACTAAGCTCAAGTCCTATAGTAAACATCAAAAAAACAATGCCGAATTCCGCGACCAAATTCAGTGCATCTATTTTTATCGTATTAAAATCAAAAAGATAACTGATTATTATTCCGGTGAATATATATCCTACTATATGTGATACGTTGTATCTTTTAAATAGGATATTCATGAGTGTGGCTATAAATATAGTTGCAAAAATAGCTAAAAGTAAAGTTTCCATACCCTTATTATATATAACATTTAGCTCTTTTTAGATTTTAAACTGACTTATTTTTGTTCAAATTCTTCCATATATTTCATTATAAAAACTAAGTGCATATCTATCGCTCATAGATGCAATATAATCGGCAATAACTCTATGTTTTGATCTTTTATCAAGCTGTGCATAGTAATATTTAGGAAGCATCTTCTCTTCATCCATTAATGCTTTATATATACCTTCTATAGCCTGTTTGCCTGCATACATCTTTCTTACGATGTTTTTATGCTGATACATCTTATTAAACATAAGCTTTTTAAGTTTTTTTATTTTTGTCTCTAACTCTGAATCAAAACCTATTACGATTTCATCTTTAGCATCAAATGTAGCACAAAAAACTTGTGAACTGTTTACCTTGTTTTTTGAATAATCAAGCAAAGAATATACTAAATGATTAATCATATGCGAGCTAAAACGGTATCTAAACATCTCATCTTCTTCTTGTCCAACACCCTCAGCTTCAACTTTTTCAAGTATCTCACAAGCAAGCTCACTCTCTTTTAAATCATCAAAAGTGATAAAACCCGAATTTACGCCGTCATCTATATCATGACTCATATATGCTATCTCATCCGCACGGTCAACGACCATAGCTTCAATTGAAGGATGAGTATCAAGATTAAACTCTTCACCTATTTTTTTTGGCAAAAAAGATTTGTTATACGGATATGAATGTTTTAATATACCTTCCAAAGTAGCAAAAGTTAAGTTTAGTCCGTCAAACCCCGCATACCTTTTTTCCAGTTTTGATACTACGCGAAAAGATTGAAAATTATGCTCAAATCCGTTTGTAAAACCATCAGCTTTTAAGCACTCATCCAAAGTATCGCCTCCGACATGACCAAAGGGTGTATGACCTAAATCATGCGAGAGTGCAATAGCTTCGGCCAAAGACTCGTTAAGTCCTAGATTTGATGTGATGGAGCGTGCAATTTGACTAACCTCTATAGAGTGTGTTAGTCGTGTACGAAAAAAATCACCCTCATGATTTAAAAATACCTGTGTTTTATACTCAAGCTTTCTAAAGCTACCACAGTGAATAATCCTGTCTCTGTCTCTAGCATAAGGATTGCGAAAATCTTTGTCTATTTTATAGAACCTATCTGATGGTTTATACGACATAAATTATGCTTTTTTAATAAACTCTGTTTTTAGAAAAATCTTTGTTCCGTTTACACGCCCTTCAACATGTGTTTCATCATTTGGAGCTAGTGCAATTCTTGTAACCGTAGTTCCGCGCTTTGCGGTAAAACCTGCACCTTTAACATCAAGGTCTTTCATAATTACGATGCTATCACCCGCTTTAAGCTCAACACCGTTACAATCCTTGTAAACAAGTTTATTTTCTTCTGCAGATATAGCTTGATCGGCTAATTTTTGTTCATCCTCTTCCATATACATCATGTCTATCATATCTTGACGACCTAGTTTATTAAAAAGAATATAGCTAAGTACTTTTACCGCCGAATCTTCACTCCACATAGAGTCATTTAAACAATTAAAATGGCTCTCATCAAGTTCACCGCTTGTTATTTGAGTGTTACATGTTGAACAAAGTGTTACAGATTTATCTGAAGGCTCAACTACAAACTCAACTAAACCCTCATCGCTTGCACATAATTCACATTTATCTTTATTCATATTGTTTCCTAATAAAATATTTATTCGAATTATACCCAATTCATATTATTTGATACATAGTGAAGCTGATTAAAAATGTAGATTATATTTATACTGACAAATTTATTTTGTATAGAGTTTCTTGATAACCTTTAGTAGTACCTTTTTGAGCAGCTGCTTGAGTCTCTTGAACATTCTTTTGTAATTCAGAACCTACAGATAAAACTTTTTGTGAGTCTATATTTCTCATAGAAGTAGCCGGTTGATTCATAATATCGTAAATATTATTGATACTCGTATTTACACTAGACATAATAACTTTCCCTTTTTATTATATTTATTATGAAATTATAATAATAGTTTTTTAAAGTTTGTTAAAATTAAAAGCTCCCCTTTAAGCTTTTACAACTTTGTTTCTTCCTGCATCTTTAGCTTTATATAGAGCATTATCGGCTCTTTTCATTGTTGCAAAAGGATCTTTGTCTTTTGCAGAATTTTGAACAATTCCCGCTGATATATTTATAAAAATCTTTTTTGCACTTTTTTTATTTCTAACAACAAAAGGTGATTTCGCAATATTTTCTCTCAAAATATCCGCATATATGTATGACTCATCTACGTCTTTTGATGGAAAAAGTAAAGTAAACTCTTCTCCACCATATCTATATGCTTTTCCACCACCGCCAACATTAGCAAGCTTGGTTGCAACCATTTTTAAAACTTCATCACCGGTATCGTGTCCGTAAGTATCATTAAACTTTTTAAAATGGTCTATATCACACATAGCTAAGGTATATTTACGCCCTAATTTTGCCATATCTTCTATTAATGCACGTCTTCCTGGTAAAGAGGTAAGTTCATCGTAAAATGCCAATCTGTAAGCTTCTCTGATAAGTAAAACTAAAATAATTAAAACTATTGCAATAAATCCAAGTTCTATAACATTATTGATTTTTACAAAATAAAGTGTTGCATACAAAGATATCAAAATAAGTAAAAAAGAGCCGTTATACATTAAAAAATGGTTAAACAGGACAAGCGATAACATTATAAACAATATAAATAAGCCAACAACAATACTAACATCACTTAATGGAAAGCTATCAAAGACAAATAGTTTGATATTAAATATATCAAGTATCATAGAATTTGGATACTCCACAAACCAAACTATAATTGCTAACTCCAGAACAACAAAAGCTATTTTCAAATTTCCCCATAAACTAAAAAGACCACGTTCGGATAAAATAAGAAATATCAGTAGATGCAAAGGAAAAATGATAGATATATACTTAAACAGAAGTGTAGCTTTTGAAGCTGGTAAAAACTCAAATCCTATATATAACAATACTAGAGGGAAAAGTACAAATAAAAATCTATTTCTATTAAAATGCCAAGATATTACAATAACTATAGCACTTAAAACATAAAATATATACGGCATAATATCAAATATAAAACTTGGTATCTTTTCTTGATAATAAACTAAAAAAGCAAAAATAAGTGCAACAAAAAATGGTATAGCTACATTAATTGATATAGCTTTTAAATTATTCACTACTTGTTAAACTCCACACTCTCATCGTTGTTAAATTTTTTCTTATTCTCTTGATTAAATGCTTTTGTAGCCTCTTCTTCATTATACACTCTACATTCCTCTGGAATGATGGCATTTGGTTCAGACGCTATCTTGTTACATATAGATGCATTTACTTTAAAGTTTGAACAAGCACTAAAAAAAATCACAATAACTAAACTAATTTTATAAAATATATTCACTATTTACTCTTTACTATTAAATCTAAGTATTTTTTAGGAGTAGCTTTTTTCATCTCCTCAGCCAACCAACGAATTTGAAAAAATGCAGCCCCACTGTCACGAAGTGTAAAATAGTTCTTTAAACTTCTAAGATTAAAAGTCACAACCATATCAACTTTTACATTATCGCTAATGATATGCTTGAATGCATCTCCGACATTACGCTTTTTCTTTCCCGCCTGCAAAGCATCATAAAGTTCCGCAGGATCTTTTATCTCATCTAAGAGAGCTAGTGAACTTTTTGCTACAGACATCTCATAAAAATTATCAACAACACTTTGCTGATAAGAGAGCTTGTCAAACATAGCAGATATCTCAATACGGTTATAGTCTCTATCTTTTGTTACAAACATATCCAAATCAAGTATTTTTTTAATAAAAAACTCTTTATTATCTTGAGCTGCCACATAAGCGTTTATAACTGAACTCATAGTATAGCGTGTACTTCGTACACTAATAGCCTGGATGCGATGTCTAGCATGTTCTTGCAATACGCCACGGCTAGTTCCACGAACCAAAAATGATAAGTTTGCGTGTTCAAGTATTGAATGATGAAAATAAGTCCAAGCTAAATCATCTAATAATTTAGACTCCTCAATAGAATTTAACTCATTACACATCTCTTGTGTAGGTAACGAATTTTCAATATTTTTTACAACATCATTTTCACTGTTTGAGAACGAATCATAACAAGTCCTAGCTGCACTCTCTGCCACACCAATACCCGTATCTTGCAATAGTACTACTTCTGGTTTTGAGTATTTGATACCGTATTCTTCTATTATTTCCATTGAGTTCACCTATTTAATCTTAATGAATTTTACCATATTTGTCTATGCATCTGCTTAAAATATTTTATCTCCAAAATGTTGCCTTTTAGTAATTGTGAAGTAATAGATTTAACTTAACATTTCAAAAAAACAATGGAGCTAAAATGAAAAGTGTGATTTTAACACTGCTTATTGTATTTAATTTAGATGCAAGTATCTTTAGCCAGGAGCAAATAGCAAAAAAAGTTAATATCAAAAGTAGCTTTAGAGAAAATGTAAGCGATGCGAATGCAGTCATTAAACGTGGAGACTATACAAGGTATGTGAACTACCAAAATGGCATAAGATCAACAATAAAACATATTGACAAACTTGATATAAACCAAAATGAAAAGATTGAAATTAAAAATGACTTAGAAAAATATGCAAAAATCATTAATCAAATTTACAAAAAACTTCAAGTTGAAGCACCTATGTTTAACCATCACTATAAGGAATCTATTAGTGGATTAAAAAGCTTTAATAAAAAGTTATCAAGTATAGGTTATCGTCCAATTTTAAAAGCTTGGTATGAACTTAGTAAAACAAAAGCCAGATTTATAAAAAAACCAAGCGAAAAGTTAGAAAAAAAGTTTTATGAAAAATGGAGACTTATAATGATTAATATTACCGAGCTCTATTTAGATGAAGAGATTGAAGCTCCATTATTCGCTTATTTGGAAAACTATAAAGCCTACTTTAACGAAATAAGTCTGGCTTACAAAAGTGCACAATATGAAAACATTAAAAGCTTAAAACCTTTATGTTATAAAATTAAAGCCAAGTTAGAGTTTATAACTCCGTTCTCATCATAAACTATTTTTGTACACCGTCTAAAACTGGAACAAAGTCACACTCTTCTAACTCTTCACGGATTATATTTCCATCTATTTTTCTAAAACGGGTTATAACCTGTTTGTCTTCTTTTTGCAATGGTGCTACTAATACTCCACCATCACTAAGCTGTTCAAAAAGTTTTGCAGGTATCTCTTTTGCGGTAGCTGAGAAAAGAATCCTATCATAGGGTGCATACTGAATCCAGCCGTTTTGACCGTCATCGGTACGCGTATGAATATTGTGAATACCTAAATCACGAAACCTTTGTTTTGCTTGAAGAGCCAAGGGTTCAATTCGTTCAATAGTAAAGACACCACGAAACAGATGTGACAACACGGCAGCTTGATATCCGCTTCCACACCCTATCTCTAAAACTCTATCAGCACCAGCAGCTTCAATATACTCACTCATTTTAGCAACTGTTAGGGGTGAACTTATCCACTGTGCAGAACCAAGGGGAAGTGCATCTAGTTTATAAGCACTGTGTGCAAATCCACTTGGAACAAAAGCCTCTCTGTTTGTTTTTGCTATTGCAGCTCTTACCCCATCACTTAAATTAAATATTTTATTGCACTCATCTGCAAGACGTTTTGTTTTCGTAGCTGTTATTCTATCCAATCCCGACATCCATATATTTTCTCATTTTTTTTATCTCTTTTGGAGAGTATGGGACTTCTAAGCAAGGCTTATTCCCATTTCTCTGGATTTCCCCAAAGGGTGTTATTATTCCGCTTTGACCTGTGCATTCTTCATTTAATGAGTCCGATGCGATAACATAACACTGATTTATAACAGCTAACGCTTCTGTTATTGTTTTAAAATTCTCCCTACGTAAAGCTCCCCACCATGCAGGAACAAGCATAATATCTACACCCTCTAACTTTTGCCAAAAGGTTTTAAAACGTAACTCAAAACAAATAAGTAAGCCAAATTTTATACCATCTATCTCAAAAATATTTATATCTTCTTCATCTCCGGCAGTCATATACTTATGTTCATCACCAAATTTAAAAAGTTTAGCTTTGGCTTGTTCATACACAACTTCCCCGTCTTTAAAAACTTTAGCAAAATTATATACATCTTCACCGCGTTTTTCTAACATTGTAAGAGCTATTATTTTTCCGTAAGAGCTCTCCTTTATTTGCTGAGTTGCTGTAGGTGCGAAGGTGTACATAGCTTCAAAATTATCATAGTCATAACCAGTTAGACATACTTCAGGTGCTACAACTATCGAGTTTTCAGGGGTCTGCTTTACTAAATCCAGTAATGTGTGTAGGTTTTGCTCATAATTTTGTGTAGTTAAAAATGAGAGTGAACATAAGTTTTTAATGATATTCTCCATTAATAATTTAATGAATTATACATTTAAAAACTTTAATATTCTATTCTTTATCCTCTTGGAGTTGTTCTACAAACTTTGCGAGTAGATAATCAACACTCTCTAATACAGTTGCATCCAACTCCTGCTCATCACTCTCAATAAAATCAGTAGCCTGAAAAGTTATAGCAAAAGTCTCCGTAAAGTCTTTTCTAAAAGTTTTTACCTCTTCACCAAGTTCTAGTTTTAGATAGATATAATGAGTCTCATCACCTTCTATCTCTTCGAGTGAAACCATTAGAGTCGGTGCATCTTGTACATTCACTTTTATAGATTCTTTCTCTAAGGTTTGTTTTATTTTTGTTCTAATAATATTTACTGTTGATGCTTCTAGGTAATCTACTTTATTTACTACATATATATTGGCTTTATCCAAGCCGCTAAGTGTCCAAAAACCAGCAGCATACAAAGAATATGTCAATAATAAAAGCAATAAATATCTCATTATTTTCCTTTATAAAGAGTTTTCATCTCTTCTAGTTTTTTTAAAAAATCTTTCTTTTTGATATAACCGACTGTTTGATAAAAGTCTTTCCCAATATATGGGTTTATAAAAAATACCTTTGGAGTTATATTGGTTTGAAATCTTTTTGGAAAACTCTCTTTATCAAATTTCTTATCCACTACTAAAGTTATAACTTCTTTATTTAAAAAACTTTTTACATTATCTGAACTTAATGTTTTACGCTCAAATTTTCTACACCATGGACAATAATCAGCCCCTAAAACCAACATAAGAGGTTTATTCTTTTTTTTAGCCTTTAAAAGAGCTGTTTGATAGTCACGTTCAAAGCCTTCACTTTTAGCATATTTATCCACATTTGAACCAAATAAAGTTAAAGATAATAAAAGTAATATAAATATATTTCTCATTTTAACTCAATGCAAAAACATTTGAAAGAGTATTTATATAGTTAAAATACCCCGTAATTGAAACCGCTTCAATTATCTCTTTATCGCTAAAGCCCATTTCTTTTAGTGCATCTATCTCTTCTTTAAGTATTTTATAATTGTCTTTTTTAGATGCTTTTATACAAAAGTTTAAAAGAGCTTTTTCCTCATCTGAAGTATTTATAGAGTCTACACCTTGTAAAATCTGCTCTATCCTCTCATCTGAAAGTCCTAGCATCTTAGCTATACCTTTGTGAACATCTACACACATTTTACATCCGTTTTCTATAGATATAAGAAGTGCTATTGCCTCTTTTATGTCATATGAGAGATATGTCTCGTCTAAAAGATACTTTTGAATCATCTCATCTGTTGCAAAATAAACTTTTTCATCTATTGCAAGTAGTTTAAATATTTCACCCAGTTTTCCTGTTTTTTCTAAAATTGGTTTAGCTTTTTCTTGAATTGCAGGAGTCATATCCTCAAATTCCGGTAATTTTATATGTGCCATATTTTCTCCTTATTTAAAAAACGTAAAGTTAAACTTAACGTTTAAAATTATAGGTTATAATTCTTATAGAAATATTAAAAAGGTTTATACTTGGAATACAAAATTTCAGAACTTGTAGCACTAACAAACGTACCAAAATCAACTATACTTTATTACATACGAGAAGGCCTGTTACCAGAAGCAAAGAAACTAAAATCAAATGTACACAGATACAATGATGAGCATCTGGAGTTGATAAAGTATATAAGATATATGCAGCAAGAGATAGGTAGCTCAAATGAGCAAATAAAAGCAGCCCTGAATAATAAAAACAAATCTATTTCAAGCTCATCTTCAATGCTAGCACCTCTTATGCAAACACTTATAAATATACCATCAGGAAGCAGACACTATACAAAAGAGGAATTTATAGATTTCTATGACTTTGATATAAAACTTGTAGATAAGCTTTTAAAGGATGGAATACTGTTACCTGTAAACGAAGATGATTATACAGATAAAGAAGCTTCCATACTAAGAATGATTGAAAACTTCAATGAAGTGGGTGTAGAGTATGATATTATAAAAAAATACGTACATCATGCAAAAGAATTATCTTCACTTGAACAAGAGATGCAAAAAAAACTTTGTAACGTAAGGGATGATGAAAATTTTTCAACACTGTGGAAAATAATGTTTGATGCTTTGTTTAACGCTAAAGATTATATCTTTAGTCGTTATACATATAAAGTTTTACATAAAACTATTAAAGATGAGATCTCTTAAAAATCATCATCAAAACTAAGGCTTCCTTTTGAGTAGTTAGTAACCGTACCCTCAAAAAAGTTAGTCTTTTGGTCATTAAACTTAGCAAAGTCGTCAACCCATTTGATTGGATTGCCTACATTGTAAAGTTTTTCAAATCCAACAGACTCTAATCTATCATCTGCCAGATATTGAATATATTGTTCAACTATATCATCCGTTAGACCAAGAATTTGACCTTGAGTGATATATTTACCCCATTTTACTTCTAAATCAACAGCCTCTTTAAACATCTCTATAACTTCAGCTTTTAGCTTATCTGTAAAAAGGTCAGCTCTCTCTTTTCTAAGAGTATTGATTAGGTTTTTAAAAAGTGTTAAGTGGGTAACTTCATCTCTTTGAATAAAACGAATCATTTGAGCGGATCCAAGCATTTTACCTGAACGTGCTAAAGTATAGATATAAGCAAATCCACTGTAAAAATAAATACCCTCTAAAATCTGATTTGCAAAACAAGCTTTTATAAAGTTATGTTCTGTCGGATTTTGAGACAATTCGTCATATGTGCGAAAAATTGCATCATTTTTAGTCTTTAACATCATATCCTGACGCCAAAGGTCATAAATTTCTTCAGAGTTTGTGGAGATAGAGTCAACCATAACAGCATAAGATTGTGAATGTAGGGCTTCTTCAAAAGATTGACGAACCAAAATAAGGTTAATCTCTGCAGAAGTTACATAAGGGTTTACATTATCTATTAAATTATTTGTTTGTAATGAATCCATAAAAATAAGCTGTGAAAGTGCTTTATCATAGGCATCTTTTTCTGAAACTGTTAAGTTCTTATAATCATTTACATCTTTAGTCATATCTACTTCTTTTGGAAACCAAGTATTATTTAACATAACTTCCCAAAGATTATATGCCCACTGATATTTAATATTGTTTAGCTCAAAAATACCTGTTGGATTTCCACCAAATATTTTTCTGTCATTTACATTTTCTTTAGATTCCGGGTTATATATTTTTTTTCTTTCCATAATCTTTTCCATAGGTTTTTAAAGTTTATCATTATAACTATCTAAAGATTTGATTAACCTTTTTTTAAGTGAAAAATTTATCAACATATTAGTTTCGTTTAATTTCCCAAATGCTATAATCTTTCATTATGATTAAATATGATTGCTAATGTATTTAGTTATTCTCTTTTATTCATCAAAAAAAGGATGCTGTTATGGGATTATTTGGAAACAACGGGGTAGCACACGAAGATTACAATATTTTAAAGAAT
>JAPHSI010000059.1 GCA_026193155.1 Sulfurimonadaceae bacterium
CAAAATTAATGAAATTAAATTATAAGGACTAGTTAATGACTGAACAAATTGTAAATGAAGCATTATCAAAAGTTACATATCCAGGTTTTACCAAAGATATTGTAACTTTTGGTTTTGTAAAAGATATTCAAATTTCAGGGAATGATGTAAGTCTTACTGTAGATATTACTTCATCAGCTCCTGAAGTAGCACAACAGATTACCGATGAAGCACAGGCTGAATTAAAGCGTGCGGGTGCAACAAGTGCTACAATAAATATTAAAGCACCTCAGATGCCAAAAGAAAGCTCATCTAAAGGTAAAAATATTGCCCCGCAAGTAAAAAACTTTTTAATGGTAAGTTCTGGTAAAGGTGGGGTTGGTAAATCTACTACATCAGTTAATATCGCAATTAGCCTTGCTAAACAAGGTAAAAAAGTAGGTCTTTTAGACGCAGATATATATGGGCCTAATATTCCTCGTATGATGGGAGTTGCTGATATAAAACCTGAAGTTAACGGAAATAAAGTTCTTCCTATAAATGCTTATGGCATTGAAGTTATGTCAATGGGTTCATTAATGGAAGAAGGGCAATCACTAATTTGGCGTGGTGCTATGATTATGAAAGCAATCGAGCAGTTCTTGCGTGATATTTTATGGAGTGAATTAGATGTACTTGTTATTGATATGCCACCGGGAACTGGTGATGCACAATTAACACTTGCTCAAAGTGTACCTGTTACTGCGGGTCTTACTGTTTCAACACCGCAAAGTGTATCTTTAGATGATTCACGTCGTTCACTCGATATGTTTAAAAAACTTAATATTCCAATTGCCGGTGTAATTGAGAATATGAGTGGTTTTATCGCTCCAGACACTGGAGTAGAATATGATATTTTTGGAAAAGGAACAACTCAGCCTCTTGCAGATGAGTTTGATACCGAAATCATTGCTGAGATTCCAATAGAGCCAAGTATCCGTACAGGTGGAGATGAAGGTAAACCTATCTCTTATGTAGCTCCAACTAGTGAGAGTGCAAAACGTTACGCTGCTGCTGCAGAATCTATTTGGGCTATGATTGAGAAAATTAATGAAGAGGGTGGGGTTGATAATCAGGCAGTTCAGCCAACAACTCCTCCAGGCGTTAGTGCTTGTAGTATGTAATAAGGCGTTAAAAAAACGTGAATTTCTTCACGTTTTTAGCCTTTGAATCAAGAGAAGAGAGAACCAACTCGCGAAGAACATTTTACTAGACTTCCTCGCTAAACTCCTAGGTACTACACCAATCTTTTAAATTTAATAAATTTCAATTATTTATTAATATTGGTCTTTATCAAACATATGGTCTTCAAATTCAACTATTTTATTTCTACCAGTATTTTTTGCTTTATATAAAGCAGTATCTGCATATTTAATACATTTCCAAATAGAATCACCGTCTTTAGGAAATTTTGATATACCTATAGATATTGTTTTTTGTAAACTTTCTCCGTTTCCGACATCAAAACGAAGTTTTCCAAACTCTTGATGAATATTGTTTGCTACTCTTAGAGCACCTTCATCTGTAGAGTTATGAAGCATTATTAAAAACTCTTCTCCACCGTAACGTATAGCTAAGTCAGCTTCACGAATATTGTTTTTAAGTACATTTGCCAAATCAACAATAACTTTGTCTCCAATATCGTGTCCATATGTATCATTCACCATCTTAAAGAAATCAACATCTAACATCATAACGTGATATGTCTCTTCGGCACGTTGAATTTGACTCATAATCTTGTCTATAAAATTCTCTAAAAATCTTCTGTTATAAAGATTCGTCATGCCATCTCTTAAAGAAGTGTCATGCAATTTATCCATTAGTATATTACTCTCAATAACAGGTTTCGCTGCTTCTAAATAGTTCGATATACTAGGTAGATACGATGTCAGTTTTGCTATGTCATGTGAGTCATGCGATGTCATAGAGATAAGTAAAGAAGCTTCATCATTAATTTGAAACGGATGGCACAAATAATGTATATTATCAGAACAACATGAATAACATAAATCAGTAAAGTCGGTAGAAATAACATTTGAATTTGTTCTACATGCACGACATTTTTGTGAATCTGCATCTATATGTTTTGTATTGCATACATCTTTTAAATCATCATGAGTCGCATATATAAGCTTTCTTTTGGAGTGCTTTATATCAATTTCATAAAATGCAAATCTATCTATATTAAACTTATTTTTAAGAATTTCAATAATTCTTTTATAGATTATATTTTTATTTTCATCAAGTTCAATAGTCTTTTTAAATTTATATATATCGGATAATTCATTAATGACTTGTTTTGCTTCAAAAAGTGGGTCATTACATGAAGCGGCACGTTCGGTTACAAAAGTGGCAAGGTTCACTCTAATTTCACCAAATGCTTCTTGCATTTTAATAAATAATGTATTTAACTGCTCAACCGCTTTGCCTGCCTCACCTTTGATTTTTGTATTGAAATTGTGTGTAAAATCACCACTATATGCTTTTTGTATACCCTCTTGTAAATCTTCAAAAAGTTTCATATATGGTGTAACATAGTAGTTTATTAGAAGTAAAACTACTATTATAAATATAAGATTTATACCTAGTATTTTAAGTATTGTAAAAAATCCTGCACTTCTCATGTCGCTAATATCAAATTCCATACTTATAGCACCTAATGTATCATCTCTTTTTACATCATGACATTTTAAACAATTTGCACTACCTGTCGTAACAGCTTTATAGGGCATGGTAACTCTTAGGTTAATTCTATTAGTGGATTCATCAATTTTTTTTACGACTTTTCCAGTTCTTAATACCTCTTTATCTATCGCATCTCTAGCTGTTTCAGAATTAAATCCTTCACCATATTGTTTAATTACATGTTCACTTCTAACAAGCCATAAAGATTTTATATTATCATTTTGAGATATCTGTTCCAAAAAATATTCGCGCTTATCCATGATACCGTTTACCATATGAGCTGTTAAACCATCTTCAACAGTCCTAGCGGCCATTTCAGCTTTTTCAAGTGCTGATTTTATACTATAATCTCTAAAGTTAAGTGATACGTTTATTATTGTGGCTATAGCTAAGCCGAGAAGCATGAGGGTTACTATGAATAAGAGTTTCAGTTTTGTTTGCATTCATTATCACTTATGTTAAGATTCTATAAAATATTATTATCATATCCTAACATAAATTAATATAAATTGAAACTTTTAAAAAAGGTTTTTTATTCTACTGTCACACTTTTTGCAAGATTTCTAGGCATATCTACATCGTTTCCTAAACGTATAGAAACTTCTAAAGATAAAAGCTGAACAACAACCATCATCTCAAAAAATTCTAGCATATAATCTTTACATTTATTAATTTTTATAAAATCATCTGCCTTATCAAATTCCAAGGCTGAAATAGCACAAATAGTTGAATCTCTAGCACTAAGTTCTTCTACATTACTTTTTGATTTTTCATATAATAGATGCTCAGGTAAAAGTGCAATTGTGAACAGTTCTGGATCAGCTAATGCAATAGGACCATGTTTCATTTCACCGCTTGGGTAACCCTCTGCATGAAGATAAGAGATCTCTTTTAGTTTAAGAGCACCTTCCAAGGCAAGAGGATAAAAGATATCCCGTCCAATAAAGAAAAATCCATGTCCATGTAAGTAGCGTTTAGATAAGCGCTTAATCCTCTCATGCATCTCATCAGTAACTTTAACACTTAAAGGAATTTCTCTTAACAGGTCTATTTGATGTTTTAACTCTTGAGTGTTCATAGAGTTTTTAAGTTTTGCTACATATAAACTTAGCATCCAAAATACTGTCACTTGCGTCGCAAAAGCTTTTGTAGATGCTACACCTTTTTCAATCCCCGCACGGGTAAGTATACTTGCATTAGCTTCACGAACCATAGAAGAGTTGTCAACATTACATATTACAAGAGTTTTTAGACCTGCTTTTTTAGCCATTTTCAGAGTTTCTAGTGTATCTGCAGTTTCCCCGCTTTGAGAAATTACTACAAAAAGTGTATCTTTATTCATGATAGGGGAACGGTATCTAAATTCACTTGCAATTTCAACAGAACATCTGACTTTTGAATAACGCTCAAACATATATGAAGCTGATAATGCAGAATGATAAGAAGTTCCACATGCACATAGTTTTATCTCGTTAATACCTTCAAAAAGCTTGGAGTCCAACTCTTCAAAAATAATCTCATCATCACTTAGGCGACCAAGTAAAGTATCTGAAATTACATCACTTTGCTCGTATATCTCTTTTTCCATAAAAAAGCGATATCCATCTTTTTGAGCTGATAATTTATCTAAGCTTAGAGGTGTGAAATCAACTTCTTTCTCATTTGAATTTACATCAAATATTTTAATTTCGTCTTTTGTAACATAACCATAATCACCGTCTTCAAAATAGTTTACTTCCTTTGCATGACCAATTAAAGGTGAATCAGAAGAAGCAAAAAATTTCTCATTTTCATCATTAATACCTACTAGCATCGGTGAACCATGCTTCGCAAAGAATATAGTATCAGGTAATGATTTTGTAACTATTAAAGTAGCATAGGCACCTTCAAGCTCACTAATAGTTTTGGCAAAAGCTTCAAATTCATTTGGACTTGTTTTTAAATTTTTCTCAAACTGATGTACAATAACTTCAGTATCAGTTTGACTTAAAAACTTAATACCTTCCTCAATAAGCTCTTTTTTTAGCTTTGTATAGTTTTCTATAATGCCGTTATGAACAACGTATGAGCTTTCACCAAGGTGCGGATGCGCATTTAATTCAGTTGGTTTCCCATGCGTAGCCCAGCGTGTATGTCCAATTCCAACTGCAAATTTATCTGTAATAAAATCTTTTGTTTTTTCTTCTAAATTTTTTAGTTTTCCTACAGCTTTATAGTTTGAAAATCCACCATCTTGAAGGACAGCTATTCCGGCACTGTCATAACCGCGATATTCTAATTCTTTTAAACCATCTAGTAGTATTTCTTTAGTGTTTTTATTACCTAAATAACCAACTATTCCACACATATATTCACCTTATTGTATTAACAATTTATAAATTTTTTCGACATTATTACATATATTGTTTTGTTTACTTATTAAAAAGCTGTCTCTAACCTTATGTTTTGTGGAATGTATCTTTGCCGTCGCAATATTAATACCCAGTTTTTCAAATGCATCCATCATATAAGCAAGTAATCCAATTTGATTTTTTGTATTTACACTTATCTCAGCATGTGTCATAGAATGTTCACAGTCTATATTGACTTCATCTTTTTTTATCTCTATTTTTCTGTTCTCAACTATTCTATCCATATCAAATGCCGCATCTATAATATCCTTGACTTCTGCAAGTTCATCCCCCTCCACATTTTTCTTGAATTCTATTTTAAAGTATTTAATATCATCAAAAAGTGTAAATATCTCCATGCTACCAACATCTAGGTGGCTTAAAGTAGCAAGTAAAAAACCTATATTTAAAGGTACACGTCTAAATATTTCAATAGTTAAAGAGTTTTCATTTTTTACAACAAATTGATACTCTTGAGTGTCTTTTGCTTTTTGTACAATATGTAAAATATCTTGAGGGGTATGTTTAAAAAAGAAAAGGTTGCTCTCTACTCCGAGAGTTTTTTTCTGAAGAGTCTTTGGCATTGTTTTAAATTCAGGATTATTTTTAACTCTTTTTTCAATGATTAGGCGTTTTTTCGCATCCGTGATACGATCATTATTTTGAGAGACTTCTAATGCACTAACATATAAATCATGCAGAAGTTTTGCATTAAATGAATTATATATATCGCCTCCGACACCGTTTATATCTGCATATGTGACTATATATAGCAGTTTTAGATTTTTTTCATCTATAATATTTGACATAAATTTATAAAGTGTTTTTTCATTATGTATATTTTGTTTAAAAGAAACATTACTCATAAGAACATGATGTTTAACTAAAAGTACAGCTCTATCTTTAAGCTCTTGGCTTAAGCCTATCTTTTCTATAAACGGTGCTATAAGTTTTGCGCCTACCTCACTGTGGTCTTGTTTTCTACCTTTTCCTGTATCATGAAATAGTACGACAATTTTTAAAAGAAGTTTTTCATCTTCATTTAGTTCATTAAATAGTTTTTGTACAAAAGGCTCTTTGATATTTTCTAATGCTTCAACACATTTTATAGAATGAATATCAACAGGATAGTTGTGATAACCATCAAACTGAGGTAGATACATAACTTTTCTAAAGTTTGGAAATAAATGATGTAGTACTCCTGCATCGTAAAAAAGTTTTAAAAAGCTATATATATATTTTCTTTGTAATAGCTGCTTTATAAGTCTGTATGTTTTTGTTTTTAAAGGATGTGAAATAGCAGTGTATGTAAACTGTCTTAAAAAACCTGCATCAAAATGATAAAACTTATCCTCAAGGTTGATAAGTATACCTAAAAGCTCATCTAGTGATAATTTTTTTAGATTATAAGATGCGTACAATCTGTCTTCTAAAAGGTATATACCTTTTTGGATTCTGTTGTGTCTAAATTTTTTGATGAGGGTTTTATCTTCTATGTACTTTCTAACCATCTTTTTGGCAAATATTTGTGTGAAGTTACTAACTCTCCATTGTGCTTCTAAAATTTTGGATACCATTTTTTGCTCATTTTTAAACCCTAACATTTTACTTGCTTCTGGCATATGTTGTAGCAGTAGTCTGTCTTCTTGTTTACCTGTAATGAGATGTAGGGCACTTCTTATACGAAAGAGAAGTTCTAACGCTATACGGTACTCTCTGTATTCATCTTCTGAAAACACATCACCGCTTAAATCTTTGAGTGAACTGATACCATATATGGTTTGAGCTATCCAGAAAATAAGGTGTGAATCTCTAAGACCTCCGACACTCTCTTTTATATTTGGCTGCATAGATGTAGGATATCTTTTGCGTCTTATTTGAGCTTCTTCTATTTTTTGGAGGATAAACTCTTTTTGATTATCCAGACGAATTCTGTTTAGTTCTCTCTGTGAGGCATGCCAAGTAAAACTAGACCCGGTTATAAATCTTGCTTCCATTAAAGATGTACGTATTGTAATATCTTCTTTACTTGATTTAAAAAGGTCATTAACTTCATGGACACGGTGCCCTAGTTTTAAACCTGCATCTACAGCTAAATAAAATAGTTTTTCAATAATTAGTTTGGAATTATATCCTTCAATATCCTGATAGACTATAAGAAGGTCAATATCGCTGTGTACACATAATTGTTCACGCCCATAGCTTCCTAATGCTACTATGCTTATGGGTATTGAGTTACGCATCGGAAGATAGTTGCCGAACATGCGACGAAGTACTACTTGATACATATGAGATATAATAGAATCTAGTTTTTTTGTATGTTTTACTAAAAAGTCTTTACCTTGGTTTGATTCAAAAAGTTCAGGCAAAGAAGTTTTGTACTCTTTTATGTACTCTTTAAAAAGTTTACTAAGTTCAAAGTCACTTCCGTTTTGTTCTATTACATCTTCTATCTGTAGTTTAATGTCCAAAAAAAATCCTTATAATTTTTCATATTATATTACAGTTAATTTAATTAGATATAATCTCAAAGATTAAATATTAGACATTATGGAGAACTTTTATGACAATTACAAAAAGAGTGACGTTTATAGCAAAAGATGATGAGGCTAGCATTGCAAAGATGAAAGAGCTTTTAAGCGCAATGGTAAAACCTAGTCAAGCAGAAG
>JAPHSI010000159.1 GCA_026193155.1 Sulfurimonadaceae bacterium
CGTGGTTGCTATGAAACTCCGGGCGGTACCATTATGCTAAAAGCTCACCGTGCTATCGAGTCAATCTGTCTTGACCGTGAGGAAGCTCACTTAAAAGATGAGATGATGCCAAAGTATGCAAAACTTATCTATAACGGATTTTGGTTCTCACCTGAAAGAGAGATGCTACAAGCTGCCATAGATACTACGCAAAAGTATGTAGAAGGTAATGTAAAACTGAAACTTTATAAAGGTAATGTAGAAGTAGTTGGACGTGAATCTGAGATGTCTTTATATTCAGAAGAACACTCAACATTTGAAGAAGATGAAGTTTATAATCAAAAAGATGCTGAAGGATTTATCCGTCTAAACGCACTAAGAAGAATAATTGCTGGTAAAAAAAGGAATAAATAATGAGTATTGTTAAGATTGACATGAACTCAGAAGAGTTCATTAGTGAAATGGAAAAAACCGTAAAGTTTACTGATAAAGTTTGTGAATCACGCGGTTGGGTTTATAATCCGCAAGAAGAGGTAAATGAAGGTGTACAAATGGGTCTTGCTAGAAACAAGATGATGTACAAAAAAAGATTTTGTCCTTGTTTCATGGTTGATGCAAGTGGTGATAAACCTAAAAGTGTTGATGATAGAATTTGTCCTTGTAAACCTGCAATCGAAAAAGAGATTCCAGAAGATGGTAAATGTCATTGTGGAATTTTTTGTACACCGGAATATGCTGCTGAGAAAAGAATTGAACTTGGGATGGAAGAAGCTGTACATACCCATTCACGTGGTCTTACACAAGAAGAATGTGAACTTCTAGTTAAACAAGATGAATTAGACGGTGATGAATTAACTGCACTTCTTGAAGCTAGAGAACTTGGTATGGTTGATTTTACACTTATTGATGTTCGTGAACATATGGAATGGCAGATGGGACACATTAAAGGTGCTGATAAACTTGTACCTACAAGTAGTTTCTATCAAGCACTTGAAGATGCAAAACTAGATAAGGAAGCTCATAATATAGTATATTGTCACGTTGGTAGTAGAAGTGCCCACGTTGCCATGATTATGAAAGATATGGGTTATACTAAAATAGGAAATTTAACTCACGGTATTGTTTCATACGGTGGGGAAATAGAGAGATAATATAAATGAAAGTACTTTTAATAAAAGATGTAAAAAGTCTGGGCAAAGCCGGTGAAGTAAAAGAAGTTAAGCCTGGATACGGTCAAAACTTTTTAATAAAAAAAGGTTTTGCTAAAAATGCTACGGATGAGATAATTGCCGAGCATAAAGAGCAAGAAGCCAAAAAAGCTCAAGAGTTGAAAGAGGAGATAGCTTCATTAACGGAGATGTCTAAAAAACTTGATAAACTTGAGATAATCATCACTAAAAAATTAGGTAAAAATGGTCATTTATTTGGTGCTGTTACTAAAGATGAAGTCGCCCTAGCACTTAAAGAGCAACATAATATAGATATAGATAAAAAACATATAACTGATAAAACTGCTATTAAATCTGTAGGTGAACATGAACTTGATTTGAAACTTGGTCATGCTATCCATGCCACACTTCATGTGGATGTTCAAGGAGAACAATAACTTATGTTCGACGCAACTACGATACTTGCTTATAAAGGCAAAAATAAAGCAGTCATTGGCGGTGACGGTCAGGTGACTTTTGGTGATTCTGTTTTAAAAGGCAATGCCACAAAGATAAGAAAACTTCATCACGGAAAAATTCTAGCAGGTTTTGCCGGAAGCACTGCAGATGCATTTAACCTTTTTGATATGTTTGAAGAGTTTCTAGAAGATAAAAAAGGTGACATTTTAAAATCAGTTATTGAATTTTCTAAAGCTTGGAGAAAAGACAAAGTTCTTCGCCGACTAGAAGCTATGATGATTGTGCTAAACCAAGACCATATTTTTATACTAACAGGAAACGGTGACGTAGTTGAACCAGAAGATGGGGAAATTGCTTCTATAGGAAGCGGTGGAAATTTTGCCATATCTGCGGCGCGTGCATTAAAAAAACATTCCTCTTTAGATGAAGAAGAATTAGTAAAAGAGTCTTTAATGATTGCAGGTGATCTTTGTATCTATACAAACCAAAATATAAAAACATTAACTTTAGAGGATAAGTAATTGAATTTAACCCCAAAAGAGATAGTTGAATATCTTGACAAGTATGTAATAAGTCAAAAAGATGCTAAAAAAACAATAGCCCTTGCTCTTCGCACACGTTATAGACGTATGCAGCTTGAATCTGAACTTCAAAGTGAGATAACACCAAAGAATATTTTAATGATTGGTTCAACAGGTGTGGGTAAGACAGAAATATCAAGACGTCTTGCCAAGATGATGAAAGTTCCGTTTATTAAAGTTGAGGCTAGTAAGTACACTGAAGTTGGTTTTGTCGGACGTGATGTTGAATCTATGGTCCGTGATTTGGTTATAAATGCAGTTTCAATTGTAAAAGCCGAAAAAGAGCAAGAAAATAAAGAAAAAATTGAGAACTATGTTACCAATAGAATAGTTGAAAAACTATTACCACCTCTTCCTGAGAGTGCCAGTGAATCTAAAAAAGATGATTATAATAGATTGCTTGAAGCAATGGAGAAAAGAGTAGAATCAGGTGAGATGGATGAAAAAATAATAGAAATTGACATAGATTCAAATATTCATGTTGAATTTGCAGATTCTAACCTACCTCCAGAGATGATAAAAGTACAAGAATCTTTTACCAAAGTATTTTCTCAAATGAATAAAGAAGATAACAAAAAAGATATTAGTGTAAAAGATGCAAAGATTATGCTTAGAGCAGAAGCTAGTGCAAAACTAATAGATAACAACTCTATAAATGCTGAAGCTTTGAGACGCGCTGAAAACGGTGGAATCATCTTTTTAGATGAGATAGACAAGATAGCACTTAGTGAAAAAAGCCAAGGTAGAAATGATCCTTCTAAAGAGGGAGTTCAACGTGACTTACTTCCTATTGTTGAAGGTAGTAGTATAACTACAAAATATGGAGTTATAAATACCGACCATATTCTTTTTATTGCAGCGGGTGCATTTCATGTTAGTAAACCAAGTGATTTGATTCCTGAACTTCAAGGGCGTTTTCCATTAAGAGTTGAGCTTGAGAGTTTAACTGAAGATTCTCTATATCAAATTCTAACTCAAACCAAAAATTCTTTATTAAAACAGTATCAAGCTCTTTTATCTGTTGAAGGGATGAAACTTAGTTTTGAAGATGAAGCTGTCCATGCAATTGCAAAATTAGCGCATCGTGCCAATGAAACAACAGAAGATATTGGTGCAAGACGTTTACATACTGTTCTTGAAAAGGTTTTAGAAGAGATTAGCTTTATAGCCGATGAGTATAAAGACAAAGAATTTATAGTTACACAAGAAATGGTTCATGAAAAACTAGATACAGTTGTCGAAGATGACGACTTATCTCGCTATATATTATAAAAAGGGAAGATATGACAAAAGCAGGATTTGTTTCTTTAATTGGAAGACCAAATGCAGGTAAAAGCACACTTATGAATTCACTTTTAGGTGAAAAAATTGCAATGGTTAGCCAAAAAGCAAACGCTACCAGGAAACGTTCTAACGCTATTGTTATGCATAATGAAACTCAAATAATCTTTGTTGATACACCGGGTTTACATGAAAAAGAGAAGGTTCTAAACCAATATATGCTTGATGAAGCGTTAAAGGCTATGGGTGATTGTGACTTGATAGTGTATCTTGCTCCTGTCACAGATTCAACTGAGCATTATGAAAAGTTTTTAAAACTAAATGAAAAAAAAGTTAAACATATTATAGTTCTTAGTAAAATAGACCAGGTCAGCCAAGAGAAACTTTTTAAACGAATAAATCAGTATAATAAATTCTCTGACAAGTTTGAAGCTTTAATTCCTACTGCAATATCTCGTAAAGTAGGACATGATGATTTACTTGATACAATCTCTAAAAATCTTCCGGACTCCCCATATCTTTATGATCCAGATGATTTAACAAGTGAATTAGTTCGTGATATATATGCAGGTTTTATCAGAGAAGGAATTTTTGAAAATATAAGTGATGAAATTCCTTATGAAAGTGATGTTTTGATTGATAAGATTGAAGAAGACGAAAAAAGTGTCGATAGAATATATGCATCAATTATTGTGGAAAAAGAGAGTCAAAAAGGTATTATTATCGGTAAAGGCGGAGAAGCCATAAAAAGAATTGGCATCTATTCAAGAAAAAAGATAGAAATACTAAGCGGAAAAAAAGTATTTTTAGACCTACAAGTAATTGTTAAAAAAGGCTGGTCTAAAGATAAAGAATATTTAAAAGAGATAGGTTATACATCATGAAATTAATAATTTTTATACTTCTTATTACACTTAATTTAACTGCTCATGATTTTTTAGATGAGTATAGACTTAACGGTATATCCGGTATAGAAAAGCAATTTGATTCAGAATTAACAAAAAGAGAGTATTGGGATAATTTACTTGAAAATAAAGATACAAGATTTGGTTACGCAGAATCTTATACTTCGTTTTTAATATGTGACAAAAATAGTTCTACTCTTACTATATATAAACTTGACGAAAATAATACTTTTGTAAAAAAGAAAAAATATGATGCTTTTACGGGAAAAATAAACGGAGACAAGCAAAAAGAAGGTGATTTAAAAACTCCTGTTGGAATCTATCGCATAAAAGATAGATTGAGTAAGGATACGAAGCTAGACCCATTCTATGGTCCATTAGCTTTTGTAACTAACTATCCAAATTTATATGACAAAATACGTGGTAAAAATGGGAGTGGTATATGGCTCCATGGTTTACCTATTAATCAAGAGCGTGATGATTTTACAAAGGGTTGTATTGCAATTGACAATCAAAGCATTGAGTGTTTGGATAGAAATATAAATATTGAAAAAACTGCCTTAGTTATATATCCAAATCAACCTAATTCTACGACTAAAGAAGAACTATCAGAAATTTTATCTCAACTATATGATTGGAGATATGCTTGGATATACAATGATATTAATAAATACTTATCTTACTACTCTGATGACTTCATCAGGTTTGATGGAATGAAAATAAATACATTTTCAAAATATAAAAAACGTGTTTTTGGAAAAAAAGAAAACAAAACAATTATATTTTCAGATATTAATATAATTGCTTATCCTGGTGCAAAAAATGTTTATCAAATAACTTTTAATGAATATTATAAATCAAAAACATTTGAATTTGTAGGTGACAAGATTCTTCTTGTAAGACTAGATGATTTAAATAAATTAAAAATATTTATTGAAAAATAATAATGAAAAAGTATTTTTTTCTTTTAGTAATTACTTTTTCTTTTGCATATTCAAATATACAACTTATCAAAAAACAAAATAATGATTCAAATACCACTTTATTGGTTATAGGTGGTATTCACGGTGATGAACCAGGAGGTTACTTTGCTGCTTCATTATTAGCTACAGAGTATGATATAAACTCAGGAAATTTGTGGATAGTCCCTAATTTAAACCAAGACAGTATTCAAAAAAACAACCGTGGAATCAACGGTGACATGAATAGAAAATTTGCAACTCTGAAAAAAGAAGATAAAGACAGCAAAATTATAAAAGAAATTAAAAATATTATACTCTCAAAAAACATATCATTAGTTTTAAATCTTCATGACGGGCACGGTTTTTATAGAAAAGAAAATAAAGGTAGAATATTTAATCCTAATGCATGGGGTCAAACATGTGTTATAGACCAGTGCAATTTGAATCAGAACCAACCATTTGGCAATCTAAATGATATAGCGCTGACAATTAAAAATCGTATGAATAAAAAACTTATTCAATCCCATCACAGTTTTGATGTTAGAAATACACAAACAAAATTTGATGATGAAGCGATGCAATTATCTCTTACCTATTTTGCTGTTACAAATAATAAACCTGCTTTTGCAATAGAGACCAGTAAAAACTTATCTTCATTATCTCAAAAAGTTTTTTATCAACTCCTTGCAATAGAGGAATTTATGAATATAATGGGAATAAAGTATAAAAGAGAATTTGAACTTAATACATTAGAAATCTCTAAACTATTAAAAAACTATGGCAAATTAATAATAAATGACAACATTTCATTGAATCTAAGTAACATAAAAAAATATTTAAGCTACTTTCCGTTAAAATCTAAGGATAATGTATTAAAATTTTCTCACCCACTAGGTAGTTTTAAAAAACTAAGAGATGAATATATTATATATATTGGTAATGAAAAAATCACAACCTTAAATTCACAATACTTTGAGCTTAGTGATAGTTGTCCAAAATATTTTAAAGTTGAAGTTGATAATAATTTAAAAGATTATGAAAAAACTTCAGAAATTATTGTTAATGACGATTTTAAAGTGATGACTGATGATTCTATTAGAGTAAATGTTATTGGCTATAGAAGTAAAAACTCAAGAACAGAGTCTGGAATTAATATTGCTCATAAATCTATAAATAAAAGATTCTCTGTAGATGAAGATGAAAAGATTTTTAGAATTGAGTATTATAAAAATAATAAATTTTGTTCCATGAATATGGTTCATTTTAAATAGGAACTTAGCTTATGAGTGAAGACACTGGTCAAACATTTTCAAATGTCGTATCACTTAATCCTTATGATAATGAATATGTCAGTGGAATATCAAGTTTTTTAGCATATAACAAAGATGTTACTTTCAAAAAAGAGCAATATGCTATTTCATATATAAATACAGACAGTTTTATAAATGCCCAAATATCTATAAGCAAAAACATTCCTGAAGAAGACATATACGATGCTATTATAAGCAAAACATATGATGACCTAGCTTTAGACCAAGCTCTTTCTTACAAAATAGAATATATTGAACTATACAACTCATTAGATGCCGAAAATAAACACTACAATGTTTTTGTTGTAGATCCACTTGTTATAGACGAAACATTTGAAAATAGTATAAAACGAATAAAATATTTAGACGTTATAATACCTTCCCCACTTTTATTTAAATCTTTATATTCAAAAGAACTTATTTCAAATTCCGGTGCCCATATATTTATATATTTTGAAAAAACGAATGCATTTATTGCTATTTATAATGAAAAAGATTTTATTTTTAGTAAAACTATTGAATACTCATTTGAACAACTTCATGAAAACTTTTGTGAGCTTTACGGTGAGCGTATAGAGTTTGATGAGTTTATAAACTTTATACAAAATGAAGATTTAAAATCTACAAATAGTTATTACAAAGACTTTTTTATTAAACTTTACAAAGATGTTTTCTACAATATAAATGATATTCTCACATATGTAAAAAGAGCTTACGAAATCAAAAAATTCGAATACATTTTTTTAGGTACTCAATTTGAGACTGCCTCCAATTTGGATGAGATATGCGAATTTGAGCTTCAAATAAAAACATCTATTCTTGATTTTGATTACGGATTTGAAGAAGCTGAGGGTGAACATATAAGTTTAATGCATACGCTTATGCAACTTTATACTATTTTACCTGATGAAGAAAAATATATTTGTAATTTTACAAATTATAACAGACCTCCAAAATTTATACAAAGAGAGAGCGGAAAACTCATTCTTATAGCTGCAGCTTCGTTAATTCTAGGTTTTGCATACCCTGTTGGGAACTGGATTGCTTCTTATGCACAAGAGCTTCAAAAAGATATATTAAACAATGAATATGTAGAAGTTCATAACAAAAAGATAACAAGAGAAGCAACCATAAAAAATAGGATAGCTGATAAGGATAAAATTGTTAAACTATTAAATGAACAAAAAAATAGCTATATTGATAAAAGAGGTACACTGGTAAAAATTCATGACGTAAAAGTAAACTACCTTATGAAAGCCAAAATTTTAACTACTTTAACAAAAAGTTTAAACAATTACAATGTTAGATTAGAATCTGCTTCATATACACAAAAAGAAAAAAGCAATAAATTTGAACTTGGATTAGTTTCTCAAAAAAGTATTAGAATTACAAAACTTATAAAGCATCTTACAAAGGTTTATGAAGGTTCAATCAAATTTTCTATAGATAAAATTTTTTACGATGGCGATGAAAAAAAATATTTCAGTACGTTAAAGGTGGAAGTATTATGAATATAGAAGATTACTTACACAAAATAGATTCATCCCTAAAAGATAAAAGTGAAAAAGACAAGAAGCTAACTTATATTATGGTAGCTTCTGTAATATTTGCATTTGCTTACCTTTTTTGGGATAGTTCTGAAAATGATTTTTTAGCTGTTCAAAAAGAGATAAAGATTATCCAAAATAAAATAAATAATGATAAATCGTATTTAGCTTTAAACCCTCAAGTTAAAGTTTCAAAATTAGAAAAGGAAATTAAAAAAACTCAGATAGAGATGCTTGATTATAAAGATAAGAATGATTATATAAAGCATAAAATCGAAACTATTTCAGCATTAATTTATGATGAACGCACCTGGGGAAACTATATCAACTCAATCGCTTACAATGCAAAAATGTATAATGTTAAAATTATGAATTTCTCTAACAATTACGTCAATAGTAATGAATCTTTTGGTCATATGCTAGATTTAAATATAAGCTTAAGAGGTGATTTCAAAAATACCTTAAAATTTATTAATTCACTTGAACAAAGTGATTTAGTAGTTGATATTCACAACTTAGATATAAAAGCTCAAGATACACTTAACACAAATCTAGAGCTATCTGTATGGGGGATTACTTACTAATGAAAACTATACTAATTTCCCTATTTTTTTTATCTTCTTTAACAATGGCGAACAATGATTTATCTTGGGTTGATGCTCAAGTTGAAGCTATTAAACCACCTAGAGATGGAGAAAGTAATCGAAATATTTCAAAAATAAAAAATCCATTTATATTTTTAAAGAAAAACTCTTTAAACAAAAGTACTGATAAAAAAGTTTCTTCAAAATCCAATCGTCGTACTATTTATCAAAATACCAGAACAAAAACCATTACAAATTCTACTTCTAAAGTAAAAAAAGCATCTGTTTATATAAAAGGTTCTCTCGTACTAAGTGCAATAATAAATAACTCCGCACTAATAAGCGGTAAATGGTATAAACTAGGTGATATAATTAATAATTACAAAATCACCGATATAGGTAGAAAAACTGTTACTATGAAAAATAAGTCTAGAACTAAGTTACTCTCGACAGCTTCTAAGAACAAAAAATTGAAATTTAAATGATAGGTAGGTTGAAAATGCAAAAAATTAAACAACATATATACGGAGTATTATTAATTCTACTACTGACCTTTCAAGCAAATGCTGATTGTTCATATGAACTTTTCAGTGTTAGTTCTGCAAAGGACACTAAAATAATCGATTTCATAGATCAATTAAGTGATCAATGTGAATTTAGTGTCATTGTAACAGACCCCCATGCCCAAAAATTCATGAACACTCCATTAAATAAAACGCATTTAAAAAACCTGACTATTGATGAAGTGCTAGACATTATTTTACTTGAGAACAACCTATCATATACTCTTGAGAATAATCTTTTAAAAATTTCATACCTAACAACGAAAGTTTTTGAGATAGATTACATACTATCCCAAAGAAAAGCTACGGGGAGTACAGATATAACACTTAGTTCTTCTTCTAATTCTAAAACTAATTCTTCTACATCAAACACAAGTGCTTCTTCGGGTATGTCTCAAGATACAGGTATGACAACTCAATCAGGTATAAAGATAGAAAGCAACGATGAAGTTATATTTTGGCATCAACTTGACTTAGAACTTCAGCAAGTCCTTAACCGTCCTGAAGATAAATATGAAGCTTCTTCCCCTATTATAAACAAAAATGCAGGGCTAATAACTGTTACGGCTACCGTAAA
>JAPHSI010000102.1 GCA_026193155.1 Sulfurimonadaceae bacterium
TATGTTAACTGGGAATACCATGTAATAGATAAAAGTGGATTATCTAATGATAACTCATGGATTAAAGTTGATGAGTTTATACCACTTCCTTATCTTGGATTTAAATATTATAGATATAAACTTTTTGTTTATGGTAATGTAAGTGCACTTTCTTTTCAAGATGCAAAATCAATATCCGCTGAAGCAGGGATAGATTACTTTTTTGTTAATAACTTTTCTTTAAGCATTGGATATGTTTATGAAAATTTTGATATCAAAGAGGATGATGATACAGTCTATTTTCAATCAGATGGAGTAAAGTTAGGGTTTAAATACACCTTTTAAAATAAACAGGAGTTAAGATGAAGAAAATATTATTTAGTTTGCTATTAGTTGTTAGTGTTATGTATGCGAAAAACGGTTATCCGGATCAACCGATGATTGAAGAATATATTGAAGAACCAAAACAAGCTAAAAGAGCAGATAATAATGATATATTGATGAAAAATTCAAGTATGTTAATCTCAGTCGTAGGTCAAGGTGTAGCTCCTGGTTTCGCTTCATCTCCTGCGCAGGCTTTTGCTTTGGCAAAAAGAGCAGCAATGAGTGATGCATATAGATTGATTGCTGAAAAGATAAAAGGTGTTAGAGTTGAAGGTAAAGATACTATCAAAAATATGGCAATCAAAAGCTCAGTTGTAAATACAAAAGTTGCAGCAATGGTAAAAAATGCCTCTGTAGTTGAGACAACATATAAAGAAGGTCTATGTGAAGTTGAGATGGAGATAGAGCTAGAATATAATAACTTTTAATCCAACCTCCTTATTTGGTATGTTTTGTGCTTATTAAACTAAAAACCTCTTTTTAAAGGGGAATTTAGGAGCATAAGATGATTTTATTAGACCAAAAAACTAATAGTTCTGATAATAAACCTCTTAATTTATCCTACAAAAAAGATGAAAAACCAAGTTCCTCATTCTCTCAATTGCTAAAAGGAGTGAGTGAAAAAGATGCTTTAGTTTTGGCACTAGATAGTGATGAAACAGCAGAAATATCTCTTGTAGAAGATAAAGACAAAAAAAACTTTTCAACATTATTAAAAAATACTTCAATTACTGAACTTAAACAAGATTCTAAAAAAGAGAATAAAAATACTCTAGCTATAAATGAAAAATTAGAAATAAATCCTCAAATAACAAATAATATTAGTCCAAAAGACTTAAAAGTTTTAATATCAGATGCTAAAAAATATTTGAAAGATAAAATACTGCAAAGTGATAATTATAAGATAGCACAAACTAAAGAACTTCCTAAAACGTTAAAAGGCTTAGTAAAGGTAGCCAAAACATTTGGAATAGATGTAAGTAAAATATCACTTGAAGAGGTTAAGTCTCAAAAATCAAATTCAAATATTGAAATTGAAGTAGATGCAAAAATAGATTTAAAAAGTAAGACTAAACCTGAAGTAAAAACTGAAACAAAAGCAGAGATAAAGCCACAAACGCAAGAGCTTAAAACTCAAGAAGTCAAGGCTGAAATAAAATCTGAAGTAAAAGCAGAGATAAAGCCACAAAAGGAAGAACTTAAAGCTCAAGAAGTTAAGGCTGATGTAAAACATACACCTTTATTTAAAGCGCAGACTAATCAGATTGTAACTACGGAACAAGCGTTACAAGCAAGAGAGTTAAAGATAACAGATCCTCTAAATTCATTGAGAAAAACACCAAAAGAGAGAGCAGACGAGACTTTAAAACTATTACTTCGCGGAGAAAAAGCACAAGTAGTTGATTCACCTATAAAATTAACAGCAGATTTTTCAGTTGCTACTGCAAAAGTAATAGCACCTAGTGCTATGACAGAGGTGCAAAAATCTTTAGAGTCTTTACTTAAAGGAGATTCTAATGAAGGGCATACATCAAAGGTGGATGGTCTTAACGTAGCAAAAGCTGATAGTTTTGAAGTAAAACTCAATGAAGCTAAACAGATGACAAAGTATCTCTCCCATGATATTAAACAAGCAATTGATGA
>JAPHSI010000172.1 GCA_026193155.1 Sulfurimonadaceae bacterium
CGCCATCTTTTTATGAACAATATGTAAAAAAAGATGCTGATGGTTTTTCGAAAGTCTCCCTTGTGATTGAAGGTATACATTGTTCAGCATGTGTATGGTTAAATGAAAAAGCTTTACATAAAATGGATGGAGTGATAGAGGCTAATATAAATTTTACAAATAATAAAGCTACTATAGTTTGGGCAGATGATGTTGTGAAATTATCTCAAATTATTGATATGATTCGCTCAATCGGTTATAACGCTTTTGCATATGATAGTGCAAGCGGTGAGACATATGCAAATAAAGAAAGAAAATCATATTATTTAAAAATGTCTGTAGCAATATTTGCTTCTATGAACATAATGTGGATAGCTGTTGCGCAGTATGCAGGGTACTTTACAGGTATTACACAGAATGTTAAAACAATATTAAATATAGCAGAATGGATATTGGCTACTCCTGTATTATTTTATAGTGGCTGGGTATTTTTTAGGGGTGCATATTATGGCTTAAAGACCAAAGTAGTAAATATGGATTTACTTGTTGCTACTGGGGCTTTACTTACATATATTTATTCAATATTTATAACTATGATGGAAGAAGGTGAAGCATACTTTGACAGTGTAAGTATGATTATAACTTTTGTATTGATAGGAAAATTTTTAGAGGTACTGAGTAAGAAAAATGCTGCTGATACACTTGATTTGATAGGTAAAGATATTCCAAATGAAGTTAAAGTATTTAGAGATAACAGTATTATTTTAAGTAAGCTAGATGATGTTAGTGTTGGAGATATAATAGTAGTAGGTAGTGGTGAACGTGTACTTTTTGATGGTAAAATAGTCAAAGGAAATGGAAACTTTGATGAATCAAGTCTAACAGGTGAAAGTGATCCGATTTATAAAGAAAAAGGAAATAGTGTAATTAGTGGAACCAGTAGTATAGATGCAGATATATATTTCGAGACAACGAAAGATTTTGAACATTCTACACTTTCAAATTTAGTGACTTTACTTGAGAATGCTATTAATAAAAAACCACAAATACAACAAATAGCTAATAAATTAAGTGAATACTTTTCTACCGTTATTTTAGGACTTTCATTTATAACATTTATAGTTTGGTGGCTATGGCCGCACAGTTTTGAAGTAGCATTTATGGTCGGTATATCTGTAATTATTATAGCTTGTCCATGTGCGTTGGCACTTGCTACTCCGGTTGCCACACTTGTTGGACTTAGTCTAGGCGCTAAAAAAGGCATACTTTTTAAAGAAGCTGCATTGCTTGAGACTATGGCTAAAGTTGATACTCTTGTTTTGGATAAAACGGGTACTTTGACGATTGGTAAACCTGAAGTTGTAAAAGAACATATATATGATGAGTTTGACAGACGTATTCTTTTTTCACTTGTAAAAAACTCTAATCACCCAATAGCAAAAGGGGTAATGAAGTATTTATCTAAGGAAGAAGAGATAATTTTTGATGAATATAAACAAGTTCCAGCAGCAGGTATTGTAGCAAAATATAATGATAAGATAATATTAGGTGGAAATGCAAAACTAATTAATAACAATAATATTAAGATTGAATTTGAAAGTCAAAATAGTTTATTTTATTTTGCGATAGACTCGAACATAGTAGCTATATATGAACTCAAAGATAAAGTAAAAGATGATGCAATTGAATTGGTCTCTCAGCTTGAGAATAAAGGTATAAAAAGTATTATGCTAACTGGGGATAATGGTGAAATAGCAAAGGCTGTGGCTGATGAAGTAGGTATAAAAGAATATTATTACTCACAAACGCCTAATGATAAATCAGAATTTATAGATAAATTGAAAAAAGAGAATAAAACTATGGTAATGGTTGGAGATGGTGTGAACGATGTCTTAGCTCTTGCTAATGCTGATATTTCCATTGTAATGGGTAGTGGAAGTGAAATCGCAATTGATATTAGTGATGTAGTTCTTTTAAATGATTCTTTGAAATCACTATCAGATGCATTTAAAATATCACGTACAACATATGGTTTAATTAAACAAAACCTTGCAATATCGTTAGTTTATAATGCTATAACAATTCCATTAGCAATGGCAGGTTATGTAATACCGTTAGTCGCAGCAATATCGATGAGTGTAAGTTCATTATTGGTTGTCGGAAACTCTATGAGAATTAGATATAAATGGCAGAAGTCATAAAAAGGAGCTTTTAAATGGATGATTGGGTAATAGCTATGATGTTAGGGGCTTCTATATTTTTAGGTGCAGTTGCTTTATTTGCTTTTTTATGGGCTATAAAAAACGGGCAGTTTGATGATGAGGAAAAGTTTTTAAACGGTGCTAAGTTTGATAATGAAGATGATTTAAATGATGCCGTAAATATTGAACGTAAAAAAGAAGAGTTAAAGAAAAATTATAGACCTGAATAGATAGAAGATCAAACTACCAAAAAGGTAGTTTGAAAATAAAAGTAAATTATTTACCGATAGTTTGTGAGAAAGCATCTAAATCAGCGTCAGAGTATTTTGCAACTTGACCTTTCATAAGACCTTTCATTGGACCACCGTAAGTACCTGCTTTGTAACCTTTAAGTGCTGAAGCGATGTCAGCATGGCTCATCTCTGCTACATTTTTAGATTTACCTAGAGCTTTTTTACTCCAGTCTTGTCCATGACACCCTTTACAAGCACCAGCATTAACACCAGCCATTAAAGCTGTACAAGCACCTAAAGCTACGATTGCAGTAGTAATTTTTTTCATTTTTATTCCTTAAGATAATTTATCGAAAATATTATAGTGGGTTATCTCTTAAATAATATTGAATAAAAAATAAAAAGCATTTATTTAAAATAATGTCGTGTATCATGGAATGTATCTTGCTTTATTTATGACAATGTTTGAAAAAATAAAGGAAAAAAATGTTTAAAAAGATAAGCTTATTTATTTTAAGTTTTAGTTGTACTTATGCTATGCATACAGCTGAATTAAATATAAATGAATATGATTTAGAAGCTGGTGTTAAATGGGATATAGGTCAGTTTAATGGAACGGTTGAACCAGATACAACTTTTATAGGGCTGAGTTATTTAAAAGCAGATAGAGAAAATGCTTCTAATAATAATATTGATGGGTATATTAATGTAAATTTTATAACAAAACAAAATATTAAAAATACAGGTTTTAAAGTTGGTCTTGGTATGAAAGGGGTATATACAACGCTTTCAGATTCTGACTTTATTGCCGTACCGATTGGTGCAGAACTGTCATACAATTTTCCACTAAATTTTCCAATTCCGATTGGATTAAGTGCATCAGCATATTATGCCCCAAAATCACTAAGTTTCTCAGATGCAGGAGGATATTTAGAATATAGAACAGAGGTCTATGCTAATTTAATGGAGAGGGCTTCTGTGTATATTGGATACAGAAAAATAAATACAAAATATGATTTTTCTAACAATATATATGATATTACATATAACAAATCTATTTATTATGGAATTAAATTCTCTTTTTAGTTTTTAACATATACATATATAGGAGATGAACCAATATTTACGGTTTCATCCTCTATTATATTTCCATCTTTTGAATAAATTTCAAAATTATCCTCTTTATTTATTGTCATAGGCTTTAATGACCAATGAATTTGAAGTAGTTTGTTATCAACTAAACATTGAAAAATATAATAATCTCTTTTTATATCAAGTCTTAAAAATTGAGCATTCTTTAAATTTTTTATCATAGTTTTATATGTTTGATAAGCCGGATATTTTTTTAACCCATCTCTATTGTCTACTAAACCATAACCGGGAGCTATAAGCTGATGCCAAGAAAGTGCGTCTACCTGTTGGGACGCAAATGCTAAAAGATAGTAACGAAGCATATAGTTTGCATAAGTATCTAAGTTTACGCATTCTTTCTCGCTGGTAGGTGCATATGGAGCCGTGTTTGATATTGGCCAGTTTGTCTCGGTAAGATATAACTCATGTTTTGTTTTTGGACTAAGCCAAACCATTGTGCTAAGAAGTGCAATCTTGTCAGATGCGGTAAATCCTAGTTGCATATTCTCAGGTGCACCACGTCTGTCAACGTACAATAAAGCAGAAACCCCATCGTATTTATAATTGAAAAAATTAAATAGTGTATGTGAAGTGAAGTGGTATTCAAAATCAATAACACCACTACCAATTAGTTTTAATTTAGGATATTTTTCTTTTTTCAAATCATATGCAGTTTTAAAAAAAGAGTTATATTCATCTACACTAAAGAAACCCCATTTTGCACGATTTATAGTTGTACCTATTTCATAAATATCAACTTCACTGCCAAGTTTGGAAAAGATTTTTTCTAAATTATTTTTGAGAAGTTCTAAATTTTCTACATTTTCTCTGTCTTGCATAATTTTTAATGTGATTTTTTCATCTTTAAAGTTGGAGATGAACTCTTTTAGCTCATCTAATGTATGCATTTCCCAAAGCTTTAATCTTACTAATATATGTTTAACTTCAAGCTCTTTAACTAAAGCAACTGTTTTTTCACTCTCTCTTTGATAATCAATACCTAAGCAAAAAAATGAATTTGTAGCTATTTTTTTATTTTTAACAAAAGGCATCATCACTAAAGAGATAGGAAATATAAATAAGGAAATAATAATTGTTTTTAATATTGAGGGTAAACTTTCCCTTCTTTTCATCTTTTTATAAGCTTTATCTTTTAAGGGGTATGGTTGGTCGGAATAGTTATCCCATATGTACGGTTGTTTCATAAAAGTATTATAATTAAAAAGATATAATATATAGATGAAAATATGTATAGTTAAGCTTTCAGCCTTGGGTGATATCATCCATAGTATGGTTATATTGCAATTTATAAAACAAAAATATCCAACCGCAAGCATTGATTGGGTCGTTGAGAGTGCATTTGCAGATATACTAAATAACAATCCACACATAGACAATATCTTTACAGTAAATTTAAAGTCAATTAAAAAAAATAAATTTAAAATTTTTTCTGAGATAAAGAATATTTGTAAATTAAGTAAAAGTAGTTATGATATTGTAATAGACGCGCAAGGTTTGCTTAAATCAGCAATAGTTAGTAAATTGATTTGTGGAAAAAACATTGTAGGTTTTTCAAATGACTCTATTCGTGAAAGTTTGGCTTCATTGTTTTATACAAAGACTGCATCTATTGGGTATGATAAAAATGTAATAGATAGAAATGTAGTTTTGATTAACAAAGCATTAGATATGGATATAACTAAAGATAATATTCTCTCAAAAAAACCGTTTTTATATTCTAGCTTTTCAAACTCAAATGCTATAGATATATTGTTTGTTCTAGGAGCATCCAGAGAAAATAAAATATATCCTAAAGAAAAATTTGTAGAATTAGCAGCACTTTTAAGAGAATACAAAATAGAAGCAATCTGGGCTAATAAATATGAAAAAGAAGCTGCAGAATTTATTGCAAAGTCTTGTGACAATGTAAACATATGTGATAAAATGAGTTTGGATGAATTAAAAGATAAAGTTTCCAAATCTTCTTTAGTCATTGGTGGAGATACAGGACCAACTCATATGGCTTGGGGATTGAATGTAGCATCTGTTACAATATTCGGTAATACTCCAGAATATAGGAATACGTATATAACGAACATAAATAAAGTTATTAAGTCAAATTCAAAGGTTAATCCATTGAAATTAGATAAAAGTGATTTTAGTATTAGAGAGATTGGTGTTGATGATATTGTTGTATTAGCTAAAGAACTTTTAGATTAATGAAATTTCATGATGGTATATACACTTAAAACTTTAAAAAAATAAACACAAGAAGATATAATATCTTTTATGGTTATAAAATATTTTAATAATTCAGGATAAAAATGAAAACAACAATAATAATTTCTGTTTACAAAGATATAGAAGCTTTAGAATTAATTATTGAAAGCCTACTTTCTCAAACATATAATGATTTTGATATTCTCATTTCCGAAGATGGATCTTCTGCTGAGATGAGATTTTTTTTAGAAAAATATTCTAATAATGATAAAATATCTCATATTACACAAGAAGATGATGGATGGAGAAAAAATATAGCATTAAATAATGCTCTAAGAACAGCGAGTGGTGAATACCTGATTTTTTTAGATGGAGATATTGTTCCTTATAAGAATTTTGTAGAACATCATGTTAACTTAGCACAAAAAAATAGATTTTTAAGCGGAAGAAGAGTTGAATTAGGACCATTTTTTAGCGGTTTGATAAGAAAGAGAATATTATCTTATAGATTAATAGAAAAACTATACCTGTTATTTTACCCATTCTTAGTGCTGGATAAAGGTAGACATCTTGAAGAGGGTGTATATTTAAGACCTGGCAGTAAACTAGAAAAAAAAGTTAATTCTAAAAAGAAAAAGAAAATGATGTTAGTTGGATGTAATTTTTCTTGTTGGAAAAAAGATTTAGAGACAATAAATGGTTTTGATGAGGATTATTTATCACCATCAGTCGGTGAAGATGTGGATTTGTCGTGGCGTTTGAATCATTTTGGTATTACGTATAAATCAGTTAGATATATTGCTAATACATTTCATCTTTACCATGCTAGAAACTGGGGAAATGCTTTTGATGAAAATGAAGATATGATGAAAGAAAAAATTAGTAAAAAATTATATAGATGTAAAAATGGTCTTATAAAGGAGAATGATTAATGAAAGGAATAATATTAGCAGGAGGAAGTGGAACAAGGCTATATCCGATTACAAAAGGTGTGTCTAAACAACTAGTACCAATTTATGATAAACCGATGATATATTATCCATTATCAGTTTTAATGTTAGCCGGTATAAAAGAGGTTTTAATAATATCTACTCCACATGATTTACCTAGATTTGAAGAACTATTAGGTGACGGTTCAGATATCGGTATGAAGTTTTCTTATGTTGTTCAACCAAGCCCAGATGGTCTTGCACAAGCATTTATACTTGGAGAAGAGTTTTTAGATGGTGATGATGCTTGTTTAGTTCTTGGTGATAATATTTTTTATGGTCACGGTTTAACTGAGTTACTTGCACAATCTGTGAAAAATGCTAAAGAAGAAAATAGTGCTACTGTATTTGGCTACTACGTTAAGGATCCAGAACGTTACGGTGTAGCTGAGTTTGATAAAAAAGGAAACGTAACCTCTATTGAAGAAAAACCTAAAGAGCCTAAAAGTAACTATGCGGTAGTAGGGTTGTACTTTTATCCTGCTGATGTTGTTAAAAAATCTAAAGATGTTAAGCCATCAGACCGTGGTGAACTTGAGATAACGACCTTAAACCAAGACTACTTAGATGAAAAAAGGTTGAAAGTTGAGTTGATGGGAAGAGGATATGCTTGGCTTGATACAGGTACACATGAATCACTACTTGAAGCTGGACAATTTATCCAAACAATTGAAAATAGACAAAGTCTAAAGGTAGCATGTATAGAAGAGATAGCTTATGAGATGGGTTATATTTCAAAAGAAAAGCTTTTAGAACTTGCAGAGCCTCTAAAGAAAAACCAATATGGACAATATCTGATTTCAAGAGCCAATCAGGATGTAAGATAGATGAACTTTACTAGAACAGAGATTGAAGATGTAGTAATATGTGAACCTACAGTTCACGGTGATGAAAGAGGTTACTTTGTGGAGACTTTTCGAGGAGATAAGCTAGAAGAGTTTTTAGGTTATAAAATAAATTTTTGCCAAGATAATGAATCGAAGTCTTCTAAAGGTGTTCTAAGAGGATTACACTATCAACTAGCTCCTGCTGCTCAGACTAAACTTGTTCGTGTTATACAAGGACGTGTACTTGATGTAGCAGTAGATATTAGAAAAGGTTCTCCAACATTTGGTAAACATGTAGCAGTTGAACTCTCAAGTGAAAATAAAAAACAATTATTGGTTCCGCGTGGATTTGCTCATGGTTTTGTAGTTCTGGAGGATGATACTGTATTCGCTTATAAAGTTGATAATTACTATAGCCCTGAGAACGATAGAGGTATAGCATTTGATGATAGTGATATAAATATTGACTGGCAAATTGAACATAGTGGACTAAACCTTTCAGCAAAAGATAAAGTGCAAGTAAAATTAAATGAAGCAACAGATATATTTGAATATGGTGTAAACTATTATGCATAATGTTTTAGTTACAGGTGCAAATGGACAACTTGGTTCAGAGATAATAGAACTATCCTCCGGTTATGAGAATAACTATTTTTTTACTGACAGAACGAAACTTGATATCTCTAATATAGAATTAGTAAAAGACTACATAGAGTCTAATAATATAGATGTTATTATAAACTGTGCAGCATATACGGCTGTAGATAAAGCAGAAGATGATAAAGAGAGTGCAGATAAAATAAATCATGTTGCAGTAAAAAATTTGTCAGAAATTGCAAAAGAAAAAAATATAAACTTAATTCATATATCAACTGATTATGTATTTGATGGTAAAAACTATAAGCC
>JAPHSI010000257.1 GCA_026193155.1 Sulfurimonadaceae bacterium
CACCTGCTCCAGTAGTAACTTATGATGTTACTGGAAATGTAATTCCTAGAACATCTAAACATAATATTAATTTAAACATGAACTATATGATGACAAAGAATCTTTCATTTATGGCTGAAATATATGCAAAATCTAAATATTATGCTGATGACCTAAATCAAATTGAAATAGATGGTTATGAAAATCTTAATTTAATGGCAACATATGATAGAAAAATATCTTCATTTGATACAAGCTTTTTTGTAAGAATAGATAATGTACTTGATGACCACTATTATAACTCAGCAAGATCTAGTTCTGATAGAAATGAAGACGGTGTGTTTAATGCAGAAGATTTATCCATTACGGTTAACCCTGGTAGAATCTTGACTGCCGGTCTTGCTGCTAAGTTTTAATTAGAGAGCTAAGATGGATATTGAGCTTTTAAAAAATCTTGTTGACTATGGTGTGATTGGGCTTTTAGGGCTTATGAGTTTTATTGCCTTATGGTTTTGGATAGAGAGAATAATGTTTTATAAAAAGGTAGATATTTCAAAATATACTACAAAAGAAGCTCTGGAGATTGATGTTACAAATAATATTAACATCATCTCTACTTTTGGCTCAAATGCACCATATATAGGGCTATTAGGTACTGTATTTGGAATCATAATAACTTTTTATGCAATGGGTCAAAGCGGAGATTTGGATGCTAAGATGATTATGACATCTTTGGCACTTGCTCTAAAAGCTACGGCGATGGGACTTTTAGTTGCTATTCCATCTATAGTTTTTTACAACCATCTAAGCAGAAAAATAGAAGTTATACTGGCAAAATGGGATATCCATCAAAAGGAAAATTTTGCAAGTTAAAAAGTTTGATTCTATCAATGTCGTACCGTTTATAGATATTATGCTTGTATTATTAGTTATTGTTCTAACTACTGCGTCTTTTGTTGCAAAAGGGATTATTCCCGTTGATTTGCCGGATTCAAAAAGTGCCGCAAAACAAGAAGATATAAAAAACTTAACGATAACTATCAAGAAAAACGGAGAGATTCTGTTTGATAAAGAAAAAGTTCTAAAAAAAGATATTGAGAGTAAACTCTCTTCTTATAAAACAAAAACACCTATCCATATCAACTGTGATAAAGAAGCCAAGTTTGATCTATTTGTGGAGCTCTTAGATATTTTAAAATTAAAAGATTTTAACAATCTCGGCATTATTACAGAGAAAAACAAGTAAAACCAATGGAATACGCAACATTTTTTTCCATATTTATCATAGGTCTCTCTTACGGCGCTACTGCATGTATGTTTTCATGTATGCCTTTTTTGAGCCCTTTATTGATAAACAATTCAAATAGTACAAAACAAGCCTTAGGTGTAATTTTGCCATTTAGCATAGGAAGAATATTTTCTTATACATTTATAGCAATCATAGCTTATTTAAGCTCGGCATGGGTAAAACAGATGCTAAACAACAATACGCTATTTAGCTTCATTTTAGGAGTTAGCACCATAGGTATGGGTTTATATCTGCTATATAAAAGTTATAAACCATCTGTCTCTTGTGGACATACAACATCAATAATAAAACAACCAAAACTAAATAAATTTGGTTTTTTTACTATCGGTGCGACAATGTCAATTAACCCGTGTGCACCTATAATGGCACTTTTAGCAGTAGCTGCAAACTCTACAAATATTTACAACACAGTTGGTCTTGGAATTTTTTTCGGGCTTGGTGCAGTTATGTTTTCAATTTTATTTTACGGATTTATAGTCTCTAAACTTATCAGTGGTTTATTACAACAATTTAGCTCGTACAAACTGATAGTAGAGAGAATAGCAGCACTTTTACTTATTATAGTAGGTGTGCTTGTTTTAAACGGTATTTTAATACTTTAATAAAGGTACAAAATGGTAAATTTTATAAAACGCGATAAAGATGATATTTATTCTAAACCTATTTTAGGTTTTTTATTTAAAAACCAAAAGTTTTTGTTGACACTAAAGTTAGTTGTTTTATTTATATTTTTATATGCAATATATTACGGATTTGCACATACAGGAAAAGACAACAATTTCACATATGCAGTATTTTGGGGAATATTCTGGTCTTTATTTATGGTTATAACCCTACCGACATTTGGTCGTATATTTTGCGGTATTTGTCCACACGGATTTGTTGGGAAATATATAACTAAATTTGGACTTAAAAAAACTATGCCAAAGTGGATGCAAAACCGCTATATTGGTATACTTTTGCTTGTCATCGGTTGGTGGGGCATCTACTATATGTTTCCGGGTTTATTTAGAACACCACTTGGAACTGCTGCTCTTTTTACAGTTATGACATTCATAGCTTTCGTTGTATATTTTTTATATAAAGATATGAGTTACTGTAAATATATCTGCCCTATCGGTACACTTACACGTGCATACTCAAAACTGTCTTTTACATGGCTTGGTACATACAAAAGTGCATGTAATGAATGTAAAACATTTGAATGTGCTACTGCATGTCCATACAACTTAAAACCTTTTACTTTTGATAGTAGAAATTCTATGACTGATTGTACCTTATGTATGGATTGTTCTGCTGCCTGTGAGGCTGTAAGTTTTAAAACTAAGAAACCGTCTTTTTCTCTCTTTTCAAAGTTTCAAACTCTAAAAGCCGAAGTGTGGACATTTATCTTAATACTAGCCTCTATCCCTATCACTATGTCCTTTCATCACGGAATTGGCAGAAGTAACGCAGCAAATGATATGATATGGTCAAAAACGGCTGAATTTTTAAAAAACTATATAAACTTTGGTTCGGTAGATGCAGTTGGATTGTTTGCATTTCTTTATGCTCTTGCTTTTACTGTAGTGGCAGCTCTTATAGGTATGTTTATAGCTTCTAAAATTCTACAAAAAGATTTTAAAAAGATATTTTACGATCTTGGATATTCATATGCACCTTTATTTATTTTAGGCTCGATTGCACACTCTTTGGAGACTTTCTTTATGCGTGGTTATGAGCGAATAGTTGAAGGTTTTGCTCAAGGTTTTGGATTCAGTGTAGATGTAGCATCGCTTGCAAAAAGAGGAGACAGCTGGCTGCATATGTTTGGTCTTTTAAAATGGGTAGCTATAGCATGGGCACTTATAATACTCTACAAACGAATAAAACTACTAGATGCAAGTAAAGTAAGGAAAATCATAGCTTACCCTTTTGCAGCATCTTTAGTGATATTTTTTCTAAGTGTGAACATCTACCGAGGACATATTATAGATACTTACGGCAGAGCATCCGGCGGTCATGGAAGTCATGGCGGAGGAGCAATGTTTCAGAGTGTTTCTAAAGATAAAGCTATTATTTTACAATCAGGAAAAGACAAACACCTGTGCAGTAACTGTTCTATGAAACTTCCTAAGTTTTACAAAACAAACCATGCTGCACATTTAAAAGATGAAACAAAACAGTACTGTTCTATTCACTGTTTGAGTGAAGCTAAAAATATTAAAAAAATGCCGCTTCGGGATTTAAAAGTAGTTGACGTAACCAGCTTAAAATTTATAGATGCAAAAGAAGCCTTTTATGTAGTCGGCAGTAAGAAAAAAGCGACTATGAGTGAAGTAAGTAAATATGCATTTGCTTTAAAAGCAGATGCTATAAAGTTTTCCAAAAGGTATAGGGGCAGAGTTGTAAATTTTGCCGAAGCTGAGAAAATTGCTATGAAAGATTTTGATACGCCTGCAAAAAATATGGCAAGTAAACCTTCAGTATCTGATGTAGTATACTTTAGCGATAAAAACCCGATACCTAAAAAAGGAAAAGGCTCCCACGGCGGACACTCTCACGGCGGATGGGGCAAAGTACCAAGTAAAAAAGTATGGCCCCTATTTGAAGATTCTTCAGAAAAACTACGCTGTTTTGATGATATAAAAGCTGAGTTATACCTGCTTGACGCAAACCTTAAAGTCTCAAAATTAAACCAATCAAGAGACAGAGGATGCAAATCTGTAAGTTTTAAGATGCCGGCTAACGGATACTATAACCTATTTTACAAAGCAAAAGATATAGAGAATAAGACCTTGTATATTTCAACTAGCAAATATGAATATATGAGATTTAACCACAGTAACGATGCCGTATATGATAATGAAAAAATGGCAGCCCATAGTATAAAAGAGGTACCATTTGATATTTTAAGACTAAGAGAGGAAGGTGAGACATTTTATCATCGCTTATACTCGGGTGAAAAAATAAGATTTAAGGTATTGCTTGACTCAAAAGAGATCAAAGGGGCAAATGTAACACTATCTACAAAAACAGGCTGGTCAAAAACTGTAAAAACCGACAAAAACGGAGTTGCGGTTTTTACATTGATTCAAGACTATTTTCCTGACTGGGACAAGTTTGACAGAAGACATCAAAACAAATTCTTAATAACTGCCACATATACAAAAGATGCAAAAGGCGAATATCTTTATGAAGATTATGACAAAGTAAAATATACATCGACCTACTCTTCTCTTTATTATCCTGGAGAGAGTTCATATAAATCATATGCATATGGTTTATTTGCTGCTTCAGCAGCTGCTATTATTACAGGATTTATAATTTACTTTTTTAGAAAAAGAAGAGAAAAACCCTTTAAAGAGGTAAAGTTTAATGAAAAAAATTAGAGACTTTATAAACAAGGCAGATATAAAAAGATTTCGTTTTTGGCTGCAACTATTTTTCTTTGTCATCTTTATATACGGCGGATATTTTGCTATAAATTTAGGAAATTCCATCCCTGTTTTTTCGTGTGGATATGACAGGGAGGTTGGCGGTATGTGTTACTTCCTGCCTCTGCAGCATCAACTGGCTCGTCCATTGGATGTGCTTTTTAGTGTAGCTAGCATCTCGGTTCTTATAGGATTTGTAACATTTTTATTGTGGTTTATCGTATTTAACAAAGCATGGTGTGGATATGCTTGTCCGCTTGGTACTATGCAGGACTGGCTGACAGGACTTAGAAAAAAACTCGGTATCAGATACAGTACCTATACACAGCCACAATTTAACAAGTTAAAAAAGATAAAGTATATTATGCTTGCAATCGTTATATTATCCCCTATAGCTGTGGGAATGGGTCTTCTTGGGGGTGAATGGAGAACAGCATTTTGTCAAATATGTCCGGGAAGGATGATTACCCCTTTATTTGTAGGTGACGTATCTCAATGGAGTCTTGATTTTTCAACCAAGAGTGCTATGATTTTAACCTCTATAGGCTTGGTTTTCACAGGACTTTTTGTAGTCGGTTCTTTTATAAAAAAACGCTTCTTTTGTTTTTTTTGTCCGATGAGTGCAATGCATTATATCTTTAGCGATGCTGCACTTTTAAAACTAAAAAAAGACGGTGATAAATGTACAAAATGCGGTGATTGTTACAATGTATGCGATATGCAGATAAAAGATATTGCAGATGATGTAGAGAGTACAAATATTTTAAGGGATGACTGCATCATGTGTTTGAAATGTGTGGCAGCTTGCCCTGAAGATGACGCCCTGCATGTCGACCTTGTCAATTATCCTATATTCAAATCTACAAAAGGCGGGTTTGTTAAAAGGATGGAAATAGAAGAGTTGGAGAAAAAAAATGACTAAAAGATCTGAACATAAAATAGAGACTCCAAAAGAGAAACAAAACCGTCATAAAGCGATGGAAGCTATAACAATACTTGAGAAGATAAAACATGAGTTCAAAGAGCCTCCAAAAGCGATGGAATATTTTTATGATTTATACGAAAGAGTACATTGTAAACATGAGGCGATACATACAGACAAAGTTAAAGTAGGAACTATGTGCATCCAAGTACCTTCTGAGATAGTATATGCTCTAGATGCAGTACCAATCAGGTTATGTAACGGTTTTTACACCGATGATGAGATAGGGAGTGATTTACTGCCATCAAAATCATGCCCACTGGTTAAAGCGACTGTCGGACTTTTTGCATCTGATAACTTTTCCGATAAACCTGATGTTATCGTATCTCCTACTACGTGCGATCAAAAAGCAAAATCAGGTGCTATTATAGAAGATATGGGCTATAGCATCTTCGATATGGAGTTTCCTAGAACTAAAGAGAGTGAAGAGAGCCGTGAATACTGGAGACGCAGTGTAAGAAAATTTACAAAAGAACTATCAAATGATTTAGGGAAAAAAATAAGTAAAAAAGCTTTAAGAGAGTCAATTAAAAAAGTGGGTTTGGCACAGCATCTATACCATAAACTAAACATTTTAAGAAAAAATGAAAACTCTCCTATTCTTGGGCTTGATATGTTTTTAGTTACAAATGCTTTTTTCTTTGACAAGATAGATGAGTGGACTACTGCTGTAGATGCACTTGTCAAAGAATGTGAACAAAGAGTAAAAGATGAGTTTAATGCAGCACATAAAAGAAGCCCAAGAATCGTATATACAGGTTCACCTCCGATATTTCCAAATCTAAAAATTCCACTTATCATAGAGCAATCAGATGCAATAATAGTTGCAGATGAGACATGTTCATCAAATAGAATGTTTAACGATATGGTGAGTGTTGATGAGTGGTTTGTAAACGATATGATAGACGGCGTGGCTGATAGATACTTAAAAGGTTGTACCTGCCCTATTTTTACAAAAAATGATGACAGAAAAAGAAGAATTTTGGATTTAGTAAGAGATTATAAGGCTGATGGCGTTGTTTATCAAGCTTTTGCAGGATGTCAGGTTTATGAGATGGAACAAAGATCGGTTTTAGAAGCTATGGAGAAAGAAGGTATACCTATTATCTATCTTGAGAGTGACTATTCTCCAAGTCATTTAGGACAACTAACAACAAGAATAGAGGCTTTTGTAGAGTCTCTTAAAAATAGAAGAAGGAAAAAATAATGCAGTATTTTGCAGGGATAGATATAGGTTCAACAGCAATTAAAATAGCCCTTGTAGATGAAAATAAGGAACTCGTTGCTCATAAGATTAGTGCAAGTGGAAGTATGTTTTATAAATATGCCAAACAGAGTTTAAGTGAACTACTAAAAGAGAATAATATAAATGAAAATGATTTGGTATATACCGTAGCTACTGGATATGGCAGAAAACTTTTTAAAGAAGCCGATGAAAACATCAGTGAGATAACTGCGAATGCTCTTGGGGCAAGAGCTGCTGCAAAAGACAAGTGTGAAATAAAGACAATTATCAATATAGGCGGGCAAGATTCTAAAGCAATTTCACTAGATAGTGAAGGAAATGTGGTAAACTTCGCAATGAATGACAGATGTGCTGCTGGAACAGGTAAATTTTTAGATGTTGTAGCAATGAACTTAGAGCTTGAAGTTGATGAACTTGGCAAATACCACTTTAAATCTGAGGGGACACCTTTGGCTATTAACAGCACTTGTGCCGTATTTGCAGAATCGGAGATAATAGGACTTCTTGGAAACGACAACTCTGTTGAGGATATCGTAGCAGGAGTGCACTACTCTATCGCCAAAAGAATTATCAAACTTGTTAAAAGAGTCGGAATAAAAGAGAATATATATTTTGATGGGGGACCCGCTCTTAATGAAGGTTTGGTCAATGCTATTGAAAATGAGCTTGGAAAAGAGATATTTATACCTGAGTTTCCACAAATAACTACTTCATACGGAGCGGCAATATTGGCACATGAATCTTATGAATATGAAAGTAAAGCGGGATAATTAATGTTTGACAGAGTGCTGAAATTTTTTATTGAAAACTATAAAATAAACTATACACTATTTTTTCTAATTTTTGCACTTGGAATCTTTGCGTACAATCATATACCAAAAGAGATATCCCCTACAATAGAGCCAAATTCAGTATCTATTAGGGGCTCTTACAGCGGAGCTTCAGTTGATACTCTTAATACTATGGCAGTTCAAGAGATAGAGGATGAAGTAAAAAATATTGTAGGTGTGGATAATGTTACTTCAGTTATATCTCCGGGCAGGTTTACAGTCATTTTGGAATTGGAGAAAGGTGTAAATAAAGCAAATCTTGTAAGAGATGTAGAAGATGCACTGGCACTTACTAAACAAAACTTGCCAAGTGATATGGATGACCCAATAATCAGGGGAGTGCCTCACTCAAGAAGCATTATGCATGTTTCAATGTTATCATCAGATGTTCCAAGAAGCCAACTAAAAAAGTTATCAAAAAAATTCAAAAGCAGACTTCTTTCCATAAAAGATGTGTCTGATGTTACCATATTTGGAGATTCAGACCTTTTTTATGAAGTTTTGATAGATGAGAAGAAAGTAAATGCATATAATCTTTCTTTAGACGATACCGTAAGGATATTCTCAGAGATTTCATATATATTTCCTTTGGGAATGATAGACAATGCTAAAGAACAATACTACATATCTTTACAAAACGATAAAAAAATATCTGAGCAGTTTGAAAATACTATTATAAATATTAACGACCAGCAAATAGCCATTAAAGATATTGCAACAGTAAAAAAACGCTACCAGGACTCAGCCACTCTTGCCAGTATGAATGCAAAAAACTCTATAACGCTAGCTATATCACAAAACCCTAAAGGTGACGCTATTTTAATAGCAAATGAGATTAAAAAACTCATATCTGATATGCGTGTTAAAGGTGTTGAATTTAATGTTAGAATGGACAAATCAATAGTTATAAAAGACAGGCTGAACATTGTTATATCAAACATCTTACTCGGTATTATTTTAATTACACTACTAACTGCTATATTGATAAATATACGAATAGCTTTTATTATAGCCTTGGGTATACCTACATCTTTTGTAATAGGTGCTATATACTTTTACTTTACCGGATACAGTATAAATGTAAATTCTCTTATAGGTGTACTTATAGCCATAGGTATTATTGTAGATGATGCAATAGTTGTAAGTGAGAATATACAACAGTATATTGAAAAAGGTCACTCTGCAAAAGAAGCCGCATACTTAGGTACAAAAGAGGTTGCAAAACCTGTAACTATAGCTTCTTTGACTACCCTATTTTCTTTTATACCGCTACTGATGATAAGTGGAAAACTAGGTGAGATTATACAGCTAATACCTATTGCATTTTCTGCTCTAGTAATAGCTTCACTGATAGAATCATTTATATTCTTACCGATACATGCTACACATACACTATCTCCAAACTCAAGAACACTTTCTTGGGAGAAGGTAAATTTATTGTATGCTAAAGCTCTAAAACAAATTGTAAGATACCAAAAAAGTTTTTTAATTACCTTTTTAATTATAGTACCTATACTGATTTTTTACGGCATTAAGAGTTCAAAATTTCAGATGTTTAAACCTTTTGATGCTACATCTATAAACATCACTTTTAAAGCAAGTCCTACAACTACACTTGAAGACTCTTTAAAGATTGTACAAACTTTAGAAAAAAATATTTTAGAGCAAAAAGATAGATTTTTTGTAAAACATGTTAGCTCTACTGCAGGGTATAGAAGAAGTGCTACAGACTCTGCTGAGATGTATCCATATGTCGGATATATATCTATAGAACTTCAAAAGATGCAGCCTATGAACTTTGTCGACAGGTTCATCACACCATATCTCAGTTTTTATTATGACCCAAAAGGCAGAATCAGGGATAAATCTTCACAAGATATATCACAAGATTTAAGAGCTTGGCTAAAAGAGCAAGGCTATAAAAAAAGATTTAAACTCAGTAACCTGATGGTTGTTGAGAATAAAATGGGACATACTAAAGCAGACATTAGAATCGGTGTAATAAGTGATGATTATAAAAAAGCACTTAGGGCTATTTATGATATTGAAGATGCTTTTTCAAAAATAAAAGGTATCAAATATTACGGAGACAATGTAAAACTAGGCATTGATGAAGTTAAGCTAAAAGTAAACAGTTACGGTGAAGCTCTGGGTGTTACGGAAAAATATGTAGGAAACTATATATCTCAACTATATTTATCTAAAAAAATTGGAACTATATATGATAATAAAGAGCTAGTAGATATAAAAATAAAATCAGTTAACTTTAGCAATAATTTAGAGAGTTTTAAATCTCTGCAAATCCCTTTAAAAAACAATACATACGTTAGGTTAAAAGATATATGTGAGTTTAAAAAAGTACAATCATTGGAAAGACTTGTAAAGGATGACGGAAAAATAAATTTTTATGTTTTTGCAAATGTAAATCCATCTATTATAACATCAGGTGAAGTAGTAGACAAAATAGCTCCAATAACAGACAAACTTATAAAAGAAGGGATTAAGTTAAAATTTAAAGGTGAAAAAGAACAAACACAATCTCTAAAAACTGAGATGGTACTTGCATCTGTACTGGCTATAATTTTAATATTTATCTCAATTCTTTATCTTTTTAATTCTCTTAGAGAGACCCTTATAGTTATGTCTGTCATACCTTTTTCTCTACTTGGCGTATTTATAGGTCATTATGTTATGGGGCTTAATATATCTCTGCCTTCGTTAATAGGTGCTCTTGGTCTTGCGGGAGTTATTGTAAATGATGGGATTATAATGATGTCAACACTTAATAAAGCTACAGATAAAGATAATATTTATATATTGGCGGCAAGAAGGTTTAGACCTATAATTCTTACATCTATTACAACAATTATAGGTTTGTCATCATTAATATTTTTTGCAACTGCTCAGGCTGTATCATTTCAACCGCTTGCCGTTACTTTGGGATTTGGTTTATTATGGGGTACTATTTTAAACTTATTTTATCTTCCGACAATGTATAATTTTTTAAAGAGTTTTAACCATGAATAGATATTTTTCTTCCTTTGTAATCAGTCTTTTTGTTTATGTTGGTTTATTTGCAGGTGCTGTAGTTTTTTTTGACAAAGATACCAACTTTAGCGATAAGGATATTAAAAAACAAAACGTTATTAGTGTTTGTATGATTACACAAAAACCAAAAATCGTAGAAAAACCCCTTAAAAAGAAAAAGATAATTAAAAAGAAAAAAATAGTCAAAAAACCCAAACCAAAAAAAATTATAAAAGAAAAAATTGTAAAAAAAGAACTGCCTAAACCAAAAAAAATATTACCAAAAGAAGAAGTTATTAAAAAAGAGGAAGTTGTAGAAAAAGAAGAAGTTATCGAAGAAAAAGTAGCTGTAAAACAACCTGAGATAAAACAAGTCCAACAAGTAATTGCAAAAGAAGAACCACATATAAACCATGATGAGATTAGAGCAAAACAAAATATTTTCTTTACAAAACTCAGAAACAAAATTAACGAAAACAAATCTTATCCAAGACGTGCTAGAAGAAGAGGAATAGAAGGTAGTGTTGAAGTGAAATTTTATATACAAAGTAATGGGGATGTTAAAAACATTGAGTTTGTATCAGGAAAAGGAATCTTTAAAAAGTCTGCATTGGAAGCTATAGAGAATAGCTTTCCGGTAGAAGTGGATAAAACACTTTTTAGCTTTCCAAAAGAGTTTAAAATATCAATAGAATATATACTAAGCTGATTTGTATGGACTTAAATTTAGCTCAGGTCCTTTTTTTACTTTCCAAATACTTTAAAAGCTTAAAAAGTTCCTCTTGCTCATCTTTTAGTTTATCTTTGTCCAATGTTTTTAGATAGTACCTTAAAAATGTTTCAGTAGAATAAATGCCCTTAATACCAGAAGCTTTAAAATACTCTTTTATAGACTTAGAGCCAACAGCTTTTTTCCACAAGTATGAGTCAAAATCATAAGCTTTATAATTAAGAATTCTGGATATCATATCTTTATATTTGACTTGAAGTATCGATAATTTTTTATCAAATTCTTTAAAATATTTTTTTGTATATATTCTTTTGATGTTTGCAAGTTCTTCTAACTCTTCTTTCATGCATGCTCGTTCATGAATTGCATCCACATACACGCCACGTATCTTTTTAAGCTTTTCATTCTGACTAGCTCTTAACTTTTTATTTGTTGTTGTCTTAAGGTTCTCTTCCCCACTTTTTAGATCTGATTCTAAGGAGTTAATAAGCTCTGTTAATGATGGAATAGCATTTAGGTACTTTTCTCTTTCTTCTTGATTTTTTACATATTCAGGCTGTATACGCAAAAAAATCATTTCAAAAGCATATTGTGGTATATCAATTTGCTCATTTAAACTATTATATGCCCTATAAAGATCCTCTATGGTATTAATTTTCTGTTTTATTTCACTATGCTCATATATTTTAGGATCAAGACTTCTGAGGTTATTATATGCCGTAAATAAAAAACGTTTAGATAAAAAATAATCTAATTGTTCTTTTGTATTTATAACAGAAGGAGGTTTACCTATAACGAGTTCTATAGGATTAAAGTATAACTTTAAAGCTTCATCAACAGTATATGTTGACACTTCTTCATCTATATTATCTTCATCTTCTTTCAGTTCTTCCTCATATTCTGAATTATCAGGAATTTGGTCGGATTTTGAAAGAGTTATAGCGGTCAATATACTTTTATTAAAATCACAATCTACTAAAAGATTTACTTCCGGGGCAAGTTCAAATTCATACCAGTCTTCTATGGAAAAACTAACCTGCTCTTTTGTGTGAAGTATTATTGTACCTTGACCAGTTTGCGGGTTGTAAAATATTATTCTACCTTGTATTTTCATATAAAGCCTATGAGTAAAAGTATTAGAATTATATCAGAATAATAGTCTAGAATCTCTTTTCTAAAAAGACTATGAATAATATCATTTTTCTTTTCTAAACCTTATCATTTTAAATCTCTCCCCAAGGAAATTTGGCATTATAAGCATTTTTGCTTTTTCTAATTCTTGTTTATAGATTTTTTCATCAACATTATCTTTTAATAATTCAAGTAAATCTAATATACCCATATCTACAAGAGCTACCATCTGAGCTTTTAATTCTATAAACTTTACACCTGCCTCTTCATATGCATCTTTTACATGCTCAAAAGTAACATCGTAAGTAATATCGGTCTTTCCAAAAAGTTCGGCTCTGTTTATTTGATTGCCGTTTTCATCTTCTTTTTGAAAAAACGGTATAACTTCATGTTTTTTATATATACGAAGAGAAAAATCAGGACGTGCTTGCATCTCTCCGTAGTCAAAGCTCATAAACTCAAACTTATCACATGAAGCTTCCATCTCACGTGCAAACTCTTCATAACCTAGGGCTATCTCACCACGGTCTTTATGATACCTTTTTGCTTTTGCATCTACCAATTTGTTATCTTGGTCAAACTCTACATTATGATTCTCTTCAACTCTGGCAGTTTTACCTTTGTAGTATAGTTCACAAGGAAATGCATCAAATATCTCATTTGCAATAAAAAAAGCATTTTCACATTTTAGTTCACGTAAAGATTTATAGTGAGTAAGGTTTAAAACATCTCCAAAACTTTCCATAAAATAATTTTTCTGAAATTCTTGAAGTGATTCAAAACGCTCAATTATTACAAACTTGAAACTATCCAGAAGTTCCGGACGAAGAGTATATATAAACTGGATAACATCGGCTAAAAAGTAACCATGATGTGCACCAATCTCACATATCACTGCATCTTTATTTAAAAAACCTTCATCTACAAGTGAGATTATATGTTTTGCAACACTACCTCCAAAGAATCTACTTGTACTTACAGCTGTATAAAAGTCACCTTTTTTACCTATATCTTTATAACTGGAATAATATCCATCTTTTCCATATAGCCAATCCGCCATATATTCACTAAATTTCTTATCCATTCTAATCTTGTTTATACATTTCATATAGAGTTAATAACTCTAATTGTTTATCAATCTCAAAGATTTCAAAATCTATCTCTGCCATCTTAAACGAGTTTTCTAATAAATCCACATCATAGGATGTTTTATATCCTGCTTCAGAGAGCTCTTTTGTTTCTGATAATAATTTCTCATATATCTCTTTATTCTCTAAACTAAGTTGTTTTTTCTTCTCATAGTTACCCATATTTTGTATAACTTGATCATAGATGGCACTTAACTCTCTTCTCTTATCCTCTATAGCAACTTTTGACTTTAAATAATCAACTCTGTAAGATGTGATATCATCAGCAGTATTGATATCCAAAGGTATACTTGCACTTAAACCATAGTTATAATAATCAATATCCGGTCTTTGTTGTACACCCATAAAGTTCGTAGCCGCACTCCAACTATAACCTGCTGTAAAACTTATTTTTGGAAGATATTTTGCTATCGTAACATCTTTAAAGTAATCATTTTTTTCAATTTCACTCTCACTCATCTTTAAAACTATATTTGAACTTAAAAACTGCTCTTTTGTTAAGCTTTTTAGATTTGGTAGATGGGCTGCTGAATAATCCATATCACTGATAGCTTCAAATGTAGAAATAAGACGCTCTTTACTTGTCTCAATATCATATAAAGCTTGAATAACATTATTTCTATCTATTATGGCACTGTCAAGAAAGCTAGAGTCTAATTGACCACTGAGATATTGTTCTTTTTTTTGTTCTAACGCTATTTCAGCATTTTTTATTTGTAAGTTTTGACGCTTTATACGTAAATCTGCTTGTTTAATTTGGAACAAAATAGATATGGCATCTTTTATAAGTTTTCTTTTTTGTACATCAACCGAATAATCAGCATATTTTCCACTTGCCTTTGCGTACTTAATTCCATAGTAAATTCCACCACTTTGAAAAATAGGTTGATTCCACTTTATAGATGCACTTTGTTGCTCTTGTTCATCAAAACCTTTATAATCTAAAGAGTTGTCCCTACTTAGTGAATATGTAATGTTAAACGGAGCTATCCATGAGTCACGAAGTTTTGAACTCTCTGCTTCATTTTTCTCATAACTATATTCAAACTGCTTCTTTTTAGAATCACTGATATATTTTTCTAAAGAGTCGTCTAAGCTCTCATTAGCATATGATAAACTATAAAGAGCTAAGAGCGTTATCCAAAGATTTAAAACCTTCATCCATTTCCTCTTTTGTAATTGTTAGCGGTGGTAAAAATCTTAAAGTATTTCTTCCAGCCTTTAAAACCATAACACCGTTTTCTCTAGCAGAATTGATAATTGCAGCTAAAGTATCAGCGTCTTTAGCACGTAATCCACACATCATACCTATTCCAACTTTTTCTGTAAAAAGATTTGTATATTTTTTATATACTTTTTCAATCGCTTTATTAAAAAGTAATGTATTTATCTCTAAATCACCGCTTTTTTTATAATCGCTTAGTATATCAATAACTGCGCAAGCTGCACTAGAGCTTAAATAGTTCCCACCAAAAGTTGAACCATGATCACCAGCACCCATCACATCTTTAAGGCTTGTCATAACAACACCTATCGGTACACCACCTCCAAGACCTTTAGCTAAAGTTATGATATCAGGTTCTATCTCATAAAGGTTAGATGCTAAGAATTCACCTGTTCTGTATACACCGGTTTGAACTTCATCTACTATTAGCAATACACCTTTATCTTTTAAAAGTTTTGCTAAAGCCTGTACCTCTTTTTTATCCTGAGGCTGAACACCGCCCTCACCTTGAACTAGTTCTATCATTACAGCACATGTGTGATCATCTAGCAAGCTCTCAACATGGTTCATATTATCTGCATATACAAAACCATCGGGAAAAGGTCCAAAATAGTTATGCATTGACTCTTGACCTGTAGCCTTAACCGTAGTAATGGTTCTACCGTGAAATGATTGTTTTAAGGTTATAACTTTATATTTTATTTCACCGTCTTTTGAATTTGAATCTATCCCACCCCATTTTCTAGCTATTTTCAAAGCACCTTCATTTGCTTCAGCACCGCTATTACCAAAGAAACATTGCATATCATAACCTGAAGCTTCAACAATTTTTTGTGCAGCTCTAGCCTGAGGAGCTATATGATATAAATTTGATATATGTGTTATATTTGATATTTGTTCACTTATAGCAGCATTTAAACTCTCATTCGCATGACCAACACTACATACTCCTATTCCAGAAGTAAAATCAATATATTTTTTTCCATTTGCATCCGTTAAAGTTGCATTATTTCCACTAACAAATTCAACATCTGCACGTGCATATGTCGGAAGTACATATTTTTTATCTAATTCTTGCGTATTCATAATTAGCCTAATATTATTATTTTTTTTAAGTTAAATTATATCTAAAATAATCAAATGGATTTTACGACAACCATCTCTTCTTGAAAAATTGCATTTTGACCTTCATAGCTATGCAAAGAACTTGTTAAATTATTCACACCCTTAGTACCACTATAGATAAGGACACAATCGTCTCGTAAATCATTATTTATCTTAACTCTAAGTTCAACACTGCCTACTGATGATTCTATTATCACCAAATCATTTTCTTTAAAACCCATAGAACTTGGTAAATATACACTTTCTTCTCTATCAAATTGTGAGTTTAAACTCTTTGGACTCTTCGAAGTAATTAAAAAGAGCTTTTCTTCTTCATGTTGATCAGCTTCAAACTCATCCAAAAATACAAACTCATTATCATCTGTATCAAAACCATCTTGATATGGAATTTCTTCCCTGTTTTCAACATAATAAAATCCATCTATATTTTGTACGGAAAAATTTTTAAAATGTTTTATATAATCATCTTCACTTTTAATATCAATCCCAAACTCATTACATAGATACTTACTTAATTCATATTCACTTATACCTATGTCCGAATCTTTTTGTTTTAACATGTTTATCATCGCATTATGGGAATATGATGTACGAATATCGTTTTTATGTAAAAAGTTTTTTGCAGGTATAACTAAAGATGCAACTTCACTCGTTTCATTTTCAAATAAACCAAAATATATAACATTTTTAACACTTGATATTTCAGATGCTACCCGTAAAGAGTTTGGCATCTGAGAAAGTGGATTAGCACCTTGAATAAAAACTGTTTTAAAATCAGAAAATTTTGTATCTACTTTTGAGACTTTTTTTGCTTTAGTATTAAACGGTGATTCTATACCCTCTCTTGAGTTACCTAAATATGCTACACCACAACCCTCTTTGCCAAAAAGACCCAAGTTTGTTGCAAATGCATCTATTGCACGTATAACCTCAGAACCGTTTCTATATTTTTGTATCCCTACTCCACAGATAATAGCTACTTTTCTAGCTCTTACCATAGCGAGTATATCACCTATATCACCTAGGCTTACATTTATTTTATCTAAAACTGCTTTTATACGTATATTTTGCGTTAACTCATAAAAATCTTCCGCTTCGCTTGCATGCTCTTCTAAAAACTGCTCATCACAACCATGTTCAATATGCAAAAAACGGCTAAGTAACATTGCTAGTTCTAAGTCACCACGTGGTTGAATTTGAATATATAAATCTGCTATTTTTGCTATTTTAGTTTTTATTGGATCAATTACAATTATTTGTTTATCTTTTAAAAGCGGTAAAAGATGTGAAGAAGTAGTATGAGGATTTCTCCCCCATAATATTACTACTTCTGATTTTTCTATTTGTGATAGCGGCATATTTTTATTTGAACCGCGTCCTTCTATAATTCCTGCTTCACCCGCCCCATCACATAAACTACCATTAGTAAGCGTAGCTCCATAAGAAGCAAAAAAATGATCACTTACTTCCTGCATCAGTGCAAAGTTTCCAGATCCACGATAATGTAATATTTCATTTTTTTCTGTAGATGCGAGAAGTTCTTTTAATATTAAAAGAGCTTCCTCCATACTAATCTCTTTACCATTATATCTTGGTTTTTGAATTTGTAAATTTTTCTCGTAGTGGTTAAGATGCGGGCATAAAAAACCTCTTGTATGTCCTGATTTTTTAGCTTTTATTCTTTCGTTTTCATATATTATCTCACAAGAATCATAGCAATCTAACGGACATGCAGTATTATTCATCCTTTAGCTCTACCTTTACGAGGTTTGAAAAGATTTTTGGTGAGTCTATAATAATTTGAGCCATGTATTTTGATATATTTTTTGAATCAGCAATATTAACTATTCTACTAATTTTATAAGGTGTTTTTTTACCATCTAAATATATAGTTTTTTTCTTTGGGTTTACTAAATCATCTCTGTTTAAATATATAGTTAATTTTGCTTTTGAGATATCGGCTACTTTAGCTAATGGAGTTGACATATTTACAACTTGTCCAGGTTTAACATTTAGCTCATAAAGTATAAACCCATCAGCTACTAAATTTTTATCATTTACACTACGTCTTAATACTGCACGTCTTAATTTTAAATCGGTAATTTGAATTTTTAAACTTTGAATCTCTTTTTTTGTACTTAATAACTGATTTTCACTTGCTATTAAATCATAATATTCTCTGTCTTTCTCAACTTGTGATTTTATTTTAAGAGCCTCAACCATCTCATAATTTTTTCTTTTTCTAACAAGTGAGCTTTCAAGATTTTTCACTACTTTTTCATTTGTAGCAACTGTATTTCTTAAATACTCAAGTTTATCTTTTATATATTTCAATTCTTTTTCATCTAATTTGGAATCTATCTTTACATATATTTCAGAAGAAAGAAGTTTTCCTAAATTTTTTTCATCTGCATAAACAACTAAACCTGATACATTCGAGCTTATGTTTCTAATCTCAATCGGCTCTACTTTTGCATAATACTCGTTTGCAAAAACTGTTGCAATACTAAATAATAAAATAGCTAATAATTTCATATATAACCCTATATAATTCTAATTTAAAAGTTATTTTACCATTTCATTATTAATATAATTTCATATTCATCTTTATTTCATTTTTTTTTCGCTATTATTTAGGCATAAATAGATAAAGGGAATTCTCATGTCTGTATTAGAAAATGTAGATGCTGCAACAAACCTTGCAAAGAATAACGAACTTCAACTTTTAGTTTTTAGAATAAGTGAAAGTGAAGAGTCTGCTTTTTATGCAATAAATGTTTTTAAAACTAGAGAAGTGGTTGAATCAAAAAATCATTTTTTAACTCAAATACCATCAGCACATCCATTATTGGAGGGGACAATTACACTTCGCGGGTTACAAATTCCAATATTGAACCTTCCTGCATGGTTAGATGTAAATCTTTCTAAAGATTCTGTTAGTAAATCTAACATACTTATTTGTGATTTTAACGGTGTAATAATAGGACTGAGAATTATGTCCGCTTACAGAGTAATTAAGAAAAACTGGAATGAGATGCATGCACCTGATAGTTACCGTCAAGAAGGTGGTGTAGTTATGAATCATACGCGTCTTGAAGATGGTTCACTTTGTCTAATTCTTGATTATGAAAAACTACTTGCTGATGTAATTCCACAAGCTATGGTAGATGTTTTTGAATCACCTGATAATATAAAAGATTTAAATATCCCTGCTAAACTAAAAGCAGGAACAGTTTTAGTTGCTGAAGATTCTAAAACGGCTCAAAGACATTTAATTCAAATATTTAAAAATTCAAATATAGATATGAAGCTTTTTGAAAATGGAAAACTATTAATAGACTATATAAAAAAGATGTCAGATCCATCTATAATTCCAGCCGTAATTACTGATATCGAGATGCCTGAGATGAGTGGTTTTACGGTTATACAAGAGTTGCATAAAAATCCTATGACAAAAAATATTCCTATAATTGTAAATTCATCTATGACGGGCGAGAATAATAAAAGAGAAGCTGAGTCATTAGGTGCAAACGGATTTATAGATAAAACTAAAAGTCATAATATAATCCCGCTAATTGTGGATGTAATGAATCAAAAACCATCTTAAACTTCCAAATGTAATGCTTTTTTGCATTACACCCTTTTCTATTACATAAAAACAAATATTAAAATACCGAGTACCATTGCCTTCATTTTTCACTCTCATGAATATTTTGTTCAAAAAATATTCCATACGTTCAAGGCAATGGTAAATTTAAAGAGGAACGTATATTTGAGGCGCTTAACGAGGAAAGATACTAAAATGTATCTGACGAGTATAGCAACGCTAAAAATGCGTCGCTATTTGAATTTAATAACTTAAATCCAATTATTGAAATAATGAGATTAAGACACCAGCCGCTACTGCAGAACCAATAACACCTGCAACATTTGGACCCATTGCATGCATTAAAAGCATGTTCTGTCTATCATACTCCATACCTACTTTATTAGATACACGAGCAGCCATAGGTACAGCTGATACACCGGCAGAACCAATTAACGGATTTATCTTCTCACCAGGGAAAAGGTTCATGATTTTAGCCATAATAACTCCTGCTGCAGTACCAACAGAGAATGCAACAATACCAAGTACCATAATAAACATAGTATCAGCAACTAGGAATTGGTCAGCTGCCAGTTTAGAACCAACACCAAGACCTAAAAAGATAGTTACAATGTTTATAAGAGCATTTTGAAGAGTATCATTTAGACGCTCAACTACACCTGATTCTTTTAAGAAGTTACCAAACATAAATGCACCGATAAGAGGTGTTGATTCAGGTAATACTAATATTGCCAGAACTAGAACCATTACTGGAAATATTAGCTTTTCTAAGCGAGATACATGACGACGAGTAGTCATCTTGATTCTACGTTCTTTATCAGTTGTAAGTGCTTTCATGATCGGAGGCTGAATAATAGGTACCATTGCCATATAGCTATATGAAGCAACCGCAATAGCTCCTAGTAATTCAGGTGCAAGTTTTGTTGCAATAAAGATAGATGTCGGACCATCAGCCCCACCGATAATCGAGATAGCAGATGCTTGTTGAAGAGTAAAATCAACTAAACCGGCTTGACTTAATGCAACAGCACCAACCAATGTTCCAAAAATACCAAATTGTGC
>JAPHSI010000262.1 GCA_026193155.1 Sulfurimonadaceae bacterium
TCATTTACTGCTTTATCAAGCTGACCGTAGTCATAAACTTTTGCACCGACTTCATCGGCTAAGATTTGTGCTTTTTGTTTTGTACGGTTCATAATATATACATCTGCACCGTGGGAAATCATATGTTTTGCAGTTATCTCACTCATCTCACCGACACCGATAACTAAAGTCTTCTTGCCTTCAATATTATCTAAAACAGATTTTAATTTTGAGACTGCAACAGATGCAACAGACACAGGTTTTGAAGATATATCTGTCATATTTCTAACTTTAGCTGCACATTTAAAAGCAGATTTTACTGCACGTGCTATTTTTTTGTCACAGTGACCCTTATCGTAAGAAAATCTAAATGCATCTTTTAGCTGACCAGCTATCTGTGTCTCTCCTATTACTATAGAATCAAGTGCGGATGCTACTGAGAACAGATGATGAATAGCAGTAGAGTCATCATATATATCAGCTCTTTCTTGAAGTTCTTCTATAGGTATACCTGCCCTCTCACTTAGCATATTAAACACATGTTCTTTTGCAGCGACAATATCGCTACATGAACAAAATATCTCCATCCTGTTACATGTAGAGATAAGTATAGTCTCGTTAATCTCATCTGAAGAGTTTAGCTTTGTAAGACAGCCGTTAACACTCTTATCATTTGGATATGTCAACTTCTCTCTAATCTCAATTGTCGAATTTTTGTGTGAAAAACTTACTATTAAATAATGCATCAGAAACTTCTTTTTATCATGGAGTCTAGTATAGCTACAAGTTCAGCATCACCTGCCATAACACTTTTAGCTTCATCTGAAAGTAAGGCGGCTAATTCAAATGACTGCTCAACCGTCTTAAACTCTTGCATCTTCTCTTTTATCCAAGAACTATCACTCTCATCTATTTTTTTCCCATGAAGAGATTCTAAATATTTTTTATCTGAATCGTTTAGTTTTCTGTGTAAGTAGATATAAGGAAGTGTACATTTACCCTCTACAAAGTCATTTAAGGCAGGTTTTCCAAGGGTAGCAGAATCTTGAGTGATATCTAAAATATCGTCTATAATCTGAAAAGACAGACCAAGATTTTTACCGTAGATTGCATGAGCTTCAACATCTTTGCCAACTAGTCTTGCAGCGGCTGCAGCTGCAGCTTCTATAAGTGTAGCAGTTTTTAGATAAAGCATGTCAAGATATTTATCTTCATCAGAGTTAAACTCATCAGCCATCTTAACATCCATCATCTCACCCTTAGATAATGCAGTTACAGACGATGCTATGGTTTTAGCAATATCTTTATCAAAATTAACAAGTTCGGTAAAAGCTTTTGAGTAGAGTATATCACCGAGCATTACAGCTGTTTTACTGCCATCAGTAGCATTGACCGATGCAACGCCGCGGCGAGTATCTGCTTCATCTATCACATCATCATGAAGTAGGCTTGCTGCGTGGATTAGTTCAACTATTGCAGCTAAAAGCGGTGCCATATTATGCTCCGGTGCTATTTTTAAAATAAGCTTTGCACGAAGTCTTTTTCCACCACTCAAGTTTTTAAACAGACGCGTAACTTCACTATAGTCACACTCATCTATAAGCCTTAGTATTTCTTCTTCTACTCTTTGCATCTATCCTCTTTACATCTTATTTTATATCTTTTAAACTGACTTTGCCTAAATCATCATATAAAAACAGTTTAAGTACTGCTTCATTTGTTGTAAAATCAAATTCTTCAAACTTAACAAGTATATATGGCAGATTATAATACTTACCCGCTCCGGGTAATTTAAGTTCTAATCTAAAAGTGTTATTTTTATATCTTTTATAAAGTATATTTTGTGAAATTATTTTGTCATATGACCTATGGATAACTAAACCGCCATTTTTATATAGTGTCCATCTAAATTCAAAAAGTTTAATAAAATTGTCATATTTTACAAGAATTTTCTTTTGTTCATCTTTTTTTAGCTTAATAGTTCTAGTTTGTTTAAAATCAAGTCCATAGCTAAAGCTGTTAACAAGAGCTAAAACCAAAAAAAAACGTAAAAAAAATTTCAAAATAATTTAGTCCCTAAATTTAATCAATTATTATACTATTTACCTAATAATTTTTCAATATCTTGAGAGAGCATTACGCCTGTACCATTAAAAAGAACCTCTCTATTATTGTTAAAAATAACCATTGTAGGTGTTTGGTATACATCGTAATACTCAACTGCAGACTCATTTTCACTAACATCTATTGAAAGTATGGATACATCATCGTGGTCCTCTTCTACATCCTCAAGTTCCATCTCTAGTGCAGAACAAGCATCACAAAGCTCAGATGTAAATTGTAAAATAACAAAATTACCTTTGTCAAATTCTTCATTCATTACTGCTGTTAAATCATTTTCAATCTCTATCATTATATCCCTCGAATTACATAATTATAAGGGATATTATAACCAAGTAATATTTACACTTTAAGGACACAGGTCAATAAAATTTATTAATAAGAAGTTATATATCTACACCAAGTTCACGAAGTCTTTCCATAACCGGAGGATGTGTATAATGAAAAAATACATACAAAGGATGTGAAAGTGGAAAACTTTTATTTTCTTCTACTAGTTTTTTTAGTGCATTTGCAAGTTCTATTTCACCGCCTGCACCGCCTAGTTCACTTCCCATTTTATCTGCTTCATATTCGTTATGTCGAGAAACAATCCCCATGATAGGCATCATAACAAATCCTAATACAGGCATAAACAGCATAAGTAAAATCATTACTAAATAAGGTTCTTGCGATATTCCTAGTTCAAGGTAAAGTGAATCGGGCAAATTCCCAAAAATTCCAAACATAACAAAAAGCATACCGCCAACAAGTGCAATATTCTTATAAATATCACCGTGTGCAAAGTGTCCGAGTTCATGTCCAAGTACGGCAAGCAACTCTTTTGTTGTAAGTTTTTCTATAAGGGTATCAAAAAGAACCACTCTCTTTGCCTTACCAAAACCGCCAAAGTATGCATTTAATCTTGAGTCACGCTTAGATGCATCACTTACAAACACGCCTGAGCTTTTAAAACCTGTTTTATCCATAAGGCTTTTAATTTGTGAATCCAACTCTTCATCTTTAAGTGGAGTAAGTTTATCAAAAAACATTGCACGAAATGCAGGATATAGCATATTTATTAGCACTACTACTGCAAAAATAAATAAAAAACTCCATAACCACCACAGCGTAAAACTAGATATTATTTCATAAATACCCCAGACAACTAATGAGCCAAAAATCATAGTCATAACAAAACTGATAATTGTATCTTTAAGCCATAAACCTAAAGTAGATTTATTAAATCCGTATTTAGCATCTAGTACAAACTTTTCATAATAAGATACAGGAAGTGACAATATAGAGTTAACTACTACAAAACTCATAACAATTGCAATATTTAAAACAGCTTCATTCTCGAAAAAAATATTATTTGAAAGATAGGAGATACCAAAGCCCATCCAAGCAATAAAAAACAGATAATCAAAAAATGATGAAAAAATAGATAGTTTCTCTTTTGCAACAGAATAAGAAGCAGCTTTTAAAAATTCACTTGGGTTTAATAATACTGCTTCTTTGTTTTTTACTTCATTTATATAACCTATCTGCATAATGCTTACATATATGGAGATAAGTACATAAATAGAGTATATTGTGACAAGTGTCATTAACATATATTGACCTTAATTAATTTTTTTGTAATATTATCTAAATAATGGATAATATTACTTCATAGGTGCTACTCTATATGATTTATCTTGTGCTATATTTTCATCTTTATTATCGTACATATTATAAGCTATAGAGTAAATTACACCTATAGTTAAGCCTGCCAAAATAACAGCCCAAACAACTTTTTTCTTTTCACCTTTTAAAGTATCATAATCACCAATATCTTCTAAACGCGGTTCACCCATAACTAGCTCCTTTTAAAAATTTTTCATACATTAACAAATCTTTAATACAAAAAAAGTAGTATAATGAAATTACTTAAGATGTTTAAGTATCGTTTATATTTATAACTTTAATAATAAGGAGAAATAATTGAGAGGTATAATTTTAAGTACAATCATAATATGTTCATCACTTTTAGCGACAAATGGTTATGAAGTATATAAAGACAAGTGTTCAAGCTGTCATGTTGAGATGCTTGGTAAAAAACAGACATTAAACAACCTGGATAAACTAAAAGCTCCTCCAATGATTGAAGTCTCCAACAGACTCAAAGAAAATATTATAATCAAAGATGATGATGAGGATATCCATCGTTATTTGGTTATTTTATTTATTAAAGATTATATTATAAATCCAAATTTAGACCATTTTATGTGTCATACTGGTGCAATGGAGCGTTTTGGAACTATGCCGAGCTTAAAAGGAAAAATCTCGGATGATGAACGCCAAGCAGTAGCTGAATGGATATATGACAGATACGAAGATGTAGAGTTTAAGTAGCTCTACTCTTAGTAAATAGTTTAGCAATTAAAATAGCTATAAAAAGTAAAACCCCGCTAACAACAAAAAAATCTTTTATACCGACATATTTAACCAAAGGCATTGTAGCTAGAGGTGAGCAAAACTGTCCAAAAAAGTAAGCACTTGAAAGATAGGCAGATGCTTTTATACGCTTAGTATGGTGTGCAACATCTAGCATCCACGAGGTCATATTTGCCATTAAAAGTCCACCACCAAAGCCCATTATAGGTGATGTTATAAAAAACAGGTATATATTATTTACATTTCCTATTAATATAAAGCCCGTAGCAACAATACTCATACCGATTATATAAATACTGCTAAAGTGGAACCTAGTTTTAAACTTTGCAAAACTTATAGCACCAAGTGCATTAAATACAAATGCCGTAGCTATAATTGAACCCGTTAAAGTACCACTTGCTCCAAAAACATTTATCATCAAAAACGGCATTTGAGTCGGCAATATATAAAACACAAGCATTAAAATAAATGCTAAAAGATATATATACCAAAGGTTATGATTTAAGTAAGTATCATCTTCTTCTTTTTGCTCATGTGAACTAATTTCTACAAGATACTTTATAACAAAGACTAAAACAAATAAGCCAAGTATATAGATACCAAATGGATATCTCCAGTCTATATCCGAAAGTATCCCTCCACCGACTATAAACATAATTCCGCCTATGGATATAAATGCACTTTGAGTACCCATAAACTTATGTCTTTCTTCATTTTTAAAATAATCGCCAATAAGCGTAGTGGCTACTATCATTAAAAGTGCTATTGCGATACCAAATAAAAATCTTGAAAACAAAAGTTCATAAATATCTTGAAGATACAGACCCGCCGTACCAAACAAGGAAAAAAGTATCAAAGCAATAACAGTTGAGTTTTTTTTACCGATTTTATATACTAAATGCCCTAAAAATGGAGACAACACAGCTATAGCTAGTGATGGCAGTGTAATCATGAGTCTTGAGTATAACTCAATATTGTCTATATGCTCAAAATGTTCGTTTAGATGCGGAAGCATAGTTACAATTGCCACATTTGACATCATTGTAAGCATAGAGAGAAGTAACAATGTTATTTTTGTAGCTGGAGATATATGCATTATAAAACTTTTTGATTATAGTTCATAATCTACTACTTTAGATACCTCAGTTACTTTTTTTATAAGTTCAACTACTTCAAGATGTGCCGGATGCACAGCGTAGGCTTTCAAGTCGTCCTTTGTTGCAAAAGTAGAATAAAGTGAAAGATCGAATGCACGTTCGCTTTGGTTAAAGTCTATTCCGACTTCCATCTTACCAAGCATTGGTATTTTTGATACCAACTCTTCTAATTTACTTTTTACTACTAAAAGATTCTGCTCTTTATTTTCATCTTTAAATTTAAACATAACTATGTGAACTATCATTTTAAACTCTTTATATTATTTTGGCTCTGATTATATCATATTGATGGTATCATAACGCAAACAAAAAAGAGAAAATAGATGCAAAAAGATTTAAAAACAGCAATAATAGGAATAGGCGGAGTCGGCGGATATATAGGGGCTAAACTCACTCAACATAAACAAGATGTTACACTTTTTGCAAGAGATAAAAATCTAGATGCCATAAAACAAAATGGACTTAAAATTATAGATAATAAGGATGAATTTATTGTACATCCTAAAATGAATGAAGAAGCACTATTTGATGTTGTATTTATAACTTCTAAGAGTTATGATTTTAAAAGTGTATGTAAGAGCATAAAAGATTATGTAAAAGACGACACCCTTATCATACCTTTGGCAAACGGCGTAAACCATAAAGATGAGTTAAAAAACTACCTTGATAAAGGCATCATATGTGATGGATGCATCTACATAATTTCTAATCTAAAAGAGTATGGTGTTATAGAGAAAAAAGCAGATACCTTTTACTTACAATTTGGGACTGAAACTAAGGGTACAGAAGATAGACTCAAAAAACTGCAAGATATTTTAAATCAAAGCGGACTAAAATCTAAGTACAGTAAAACCATAAAATATGACTGTTGGAAAAAGTACCTGTTTATATCATCTTTTGCATCTCTTACATCTCATTTTAAAAAACCTATGGGATATGTTGTAGAAGAGCAAAGAGAGCTATTAGAAGCAGTTCTGTTAGAGATTCAAAGTGTAGCAAATTCTCTAAATATACCGATTAGTGATGAAGATATACAAAAAACTATAAAACAAGCCCAGAGTATACCGTATGATTCAAAAACATCTATGCAGATAGACTTTGAAAACGAGCATAAAACCGAACTTGAATCTCTTTGCGGATATATAGTAAAAGAAGCAAATAGATTAGGTGTAGATGCTAAAAATATGGAAAAAATTTATACAAAACTATCAGGGGTTTAGATGAAAGAGATTTACGGTGTAGGGATATTATTTTTTTACTTTTTTAAGTGGCCTTATTTTTTAGGCTTTCCATATCTATATGTAAACGGATTAAACCAAAACTACATACTAGATGCACTTTGGTTTTACTGTGTGTTTTTGATTTTAAAAGATATTTACGTAATGATTAAAAACAAAAAAATCAACAGATGCAAAAAAGATTAGCTGAGAATCCCTTTCCAGAAAAACTCGGCTATCATAACTATACAAAAAATACCTACAAGATTTAGAATTATTCCGTATTTCATCATACTTTTAACATCAACTACACCGCTACTCATTGCTATTGCATTTGGCGGAGTGGCGATTGGAAGCATAAATGCATAACTAGCACACAAAGTTGCTACCATCATAAACAGTGTCGTATTTATACCTGTTTGAATTGATACGGAGTATATAACAGGAAGCATTATAGATATGAGTGCCGTATTTGAAGTTATCTCTGTCGTAAATGTTATAAGCATAGCTACCGCAAAAAGTAAAAGTATAGGATGTAGTTCCGTCATAGTTATAAGATACGATGCAACTTCTGATGCAAGTCCTGTCTCAGAAAAAGCCTTTGCTATTGAAAACCCGGCTCCAAATAAAAACATGATTCTATATGGTATTTTTGCTTTATCTTCCATCCACTCCAATATATTAAACGGCGGTGCAAAAAGTATAAGTCCTGCTGCAAGTAACATCCCTGCTTCACTCAGTCCTAGACCGGACCAAAAAGGCTTCATTGGAGCATTTAAAAGCAGCATGAATATAAGTCCGCCTATGATGAATAGAACTTTTTTCTGATCTTTTTCAAGTGGTTTTTTATCATTTATCCTGTCTAGTGGAACATTAGGAACCCCAAGACTAAGTAGTAAACTCACTACTATAAACATTAAAGCAGCAAGTGGGACAACCATCCACATCCACTGAAAAAACGGTATAGCATCCATCCCTTTATCCGACATAATTCCAAGAAGTATAAGATTTGGAGGTGTGCCTATAGGTGTCATAATTCCACCTACACTTGCACCATACGCTATGGCAAGTGCAAACCGAAGTTTTAGTTTTACATCTTCTGTTATAAATAAAGCTATCGACATAAGAAGAAGGGTTGTAGTTGTATTTGAAAGAATTGAGCTTAGTAGTCCAGAAGTTATGGCTAAAGAAAATATCATACCCCTTGGAGTATTTGGAAAAAGTGATAGCATCTTATCTGCTATCCAAGTATGCAAGTTTGTTTTTTCCACTGCTATAGCTATTAAAAAACCACCCAAAAACAAATAAATAATCGGATGCGAATAGTTAATTGCCGTTGCTTTTGTGTTTAAAATAGAAAAAGCGGGAAAAAGTATAATAGGAAGCAGTGAAACTACCGCAAGTGGTAAACCTTCGTTTGTCCAAAGAACAACCATCATTGCTATAAGACCAAGAAGGGAAGCTTGTGTAGGATTAAATATACTGATTGAAATCCCAAAAACAAGCAAACCTATTAAAATACCTATAGATATTTTTTTTATCTGTTCTTTGTGTTCA